>JAOIXS010000013.1 GCA_028225715.1 Candidatus Pelagibacter sp. | reverse complement strand
CTATGTGGGCCCTTAGCTCAGTTGGTAGAGCAATTCCCTTTTAAGGAATGGGTCGATGGTTCGAGTCCATCAGGGCTCACCACTAAAATAATCTCTTAAATATTAGCTAATTGTAATCGGTGGATAGTCTAAAATGACACTATTTTCCCATTCTGATAAATCTTTTATTCTTTTAGAGGATGACGGGTGTGTGCTCATAAATTGAGGTGGTTCTTTTCCTTTATTTTCTGCTTTCATTCTTTCCCATAACTTTTTAGTTTCCCTGATATCAAAACCAGATAACGATGCAAAAATCATTCCCAGGTAATCAGCCTCACTTTCTTGGGTTCTTGAAAAAGGATTCATTATTCCTATTTGGGATAATAGTCCTACAGTATTCATGCCAGTTGCCTGATTAATCTGGCCTAATTTTCCACCTGAAAAAATATCGATCAAAGATGTTCCGGTTTGCAAAAGTGCTCCTCTACTTGCTCTTTCCACTGAATGTTTAGCAACAGCGTGTGCAATTTCATGACCCATAACTGAGGCAAGGCCGTTTGTATTTTTTGTAACATCAAGTATTCCTGTGTACACAGCAATTTTACCACCAGGCATACACCAGGCATTTTTAACTTTTTTATTGTCTATTAAAATATATTCCCAATCAAAATTAACAGTAGGATCGTTTAGGCCAGATCTGTAAAAATATTCGGATATAGAGTCTTCCATTCTTTTTCCAATATCTTTAATTTCATTGAGTGTTTTAATATCATCACTCATTTTTTCTTTTTCTTTAACCTTTTCAAAAATTTGAGCTGCTTGAGCATTTAATTTTGATTCTGGTATAATCTTTAATTGTCTTCTGTCTGTTATTGGGGCCGTAGAACAAGCACCAATCATTAAGCTTGAACAGCCACAACCAACATAATTTAAAAATTTTCTTCTATTCATTTTATTAAAATTTTGATAATTATATAAATATATACTTTTATGAATTTAAACAATAAAATCTTAGTGGTACTTTTCATTATAGCCGTTTCATTTGTTATTTATTCTAGTTATCATTAAATTATCTATGACTATTAATAAGAAAAAATCATTTGCTTTAAAATTAAGAAACTATTTTTTTACAGGTGTAATTGTTTTAATTCCAATTGGGTTTACGCTTTATCTAAGCAAATTCTTAATTAATTTTTCAACCAAATTAGTACCCTCAGGATTAAATCCTAATACTTATCTTCCATATGCAATTCCAGGTATTGAAATAATTTTAACAATTATTTTTATTACAGTTGTTGGGGGTCTTTCTTTAACCTTTATAGGAAAAAAATTTTTACAAATTATTGATGATTTGTTTAAAAGAATGCCAATATTAAGAACCATCTACTCTGCCATTGGACAAATGACAGATTCTTTTAGGGAACAAGAGGGTAATAAAAAAAGTGTTGTACTAGTTGAGTATCCAAGAAAAGGATCATGGGCCGTTGGTTTTGCTACGAAAGAAAATACTGGTGAAATTAAAGCTAAAACAAATATTAACTTAGTTAATGTTTTTGTTCCAACAACTCCTAACCCAACAAGTGGCTTTCTATTAATGATACCAAAAGATGATTTGATTTACTTAGACATGACATTTGAAGAAGCATCAAAATTTATAGTTTCAGCTGGAACTTCTAAACCTAAAAGCTAAACCATATCATTAATTATATCTGCTTGATCGTATAATTTCAGCAGTGCTTTATATTTTTTAATATCAATATTTTCTAGTTCTATCTTTTTGATTTGCTTCTCTGCCATTAAAAATAAATCTTCATTTTGAATGGGGTCTGCTAACCTAAAATTTTTAATACCACTTTGTTTAAAACCAAGTAAATCACCAAAACCTCTTAACTTCATGTCTTCTTCAGAAATTTCAAAACCATCATTAGAGCTTTTTAAAATATTAATTCTCTTTTTAGCATTCACACTTAAATTTGACTTAAACATCAGTATACAGCTCGCTTGTTTTGTTCCACGTCCAACTCTTCCCCTTAACTGATGTAACTGAGATAATCCAAATTTGTTAGCATTTTCTACTATGATTACATTAGCATTAGGAAAGTCAATACCAACTTCTATAATTGTTGTTGAAACTAAAATTAAATATTTTTTATTTAGAAATTTATTTAATATTTCTTCTTTTTCTTCATTGTCAATTTTTCCATGCAGTAGTGCAACTTTATTGGGAAAAATTTCATTAAGAAATTTGTATTTCGTAACTGATGATTGATGATCTAATTTTTTTGACTCCTCTATCAGAGGACATACCCAGAAGATTTGGTTTCCTTCTTTTATTTCCTTTTTCACAAAATTAATAACATCATCAATTTTACTTTCTAATTTACTGTAAGTTTTAACTTCTTTTCTATTACTTGGTTTTTCCTTAATAATAGAAACATCCATATCACCATAAACTGACATGGTTAAGGTTCTCGGAATTGGTGTTGCTGACATTAAAAGAACATCGCAATTATCACCCCCTTTATCTGATAAAAGCTTTCTTTGTCTAACACCAAATTTGTGCTGTTCATCAATAATAATATAACCAAGGTTTGCAAAAATTATTTTTTTTTGAAAAATTGCATGCGTACCAAATACCATTTGAATCTCATTATTTTCCAAGTTTTTTACAATTCTCTTTTTTTCACTATTTTCACTCTTACTGGAAAGTAATTCAATTTTTATATTTTTAGGAAATAGTTTTTTTGCTAAACTATAATGTTGTCTAGCCAATATTTCAGTAGGAGCCATTAATGCAACTTGGAATCCTGAACTAATGACATTTAAGGAAGAAATCAATGCTACAATAGTTTTACCGCTACCGACGTCACCCTGTAAAAGTCTAAACATTTTACTTTTAGAATTTAGGTCTTTATTAATATCACTTAATGAAATTTTTTGATCATTGGTAAGTGTAAAGTTTAATTTATTAACTATATTCTTATGAGCTTTTTCGGTGAAGGTTTTAGAAATTTTTTTAATTTTTTTAATTTTTTTTCGAATTTCTGAATTAACTAAAAACGATGCCAGTATTTCATCATAAGCAAGCCTTTTATAAAAATTAGATTTATAATTTTCAATATTTTTTGGATCATGTAATTTTATTATAGATTCATTCCAACTTTCATTATTGAAAATTTTTAGAATATCTTTGTCGTGCCACTCTGTTAAAATAGGTAAGTTTTTTAAAATTTGATTAATAATTTTATTATAAGTTTTTTCAGTAATACCCTCTGTTAATGAGTATTTATTGTCGATATTTTCAATTAATGAACTGTCTTGTGAAATATATGTGGGATTCGTTATTTGATATCGTCCTTTATAATTGCTTATCTTACCACTAATTGTGACTTCTTCATTTAATGGTAAAATTTTTCTCACATATCCTTCATGACTGTTAAAAAAAATACAATCAATCTTTCCAGTTTCATCAATACAATTAACTTTATTAGGTAAATTTCTAACTCTTGGAAATTGATATTTTAATGGAACAATTCTGATAGTTTGGATTACACCTATTTGAAGATCACAAATTTTACTAACGAGCGTTCTATCTGTATAAGATTTAGGCAGCCTCCAAAGTAAGTCAAAGATGTTATTTACTTTTTTTTTCTTCAAAATTTCCATAGTTTTTTTACCCACACCATTTAATTTGGTTAGATCAGCCAATAAATAATCATAATTATTCTTATTTTTCATGTTAGGTGTAATATATTAAATTTTATGACCATTAATATAAAGGATTTAAAAAATAAGATAACTTATAGAGCTAACTATAGAGGCACTAAAGAAATGGATAAGTTATTAGGTTCATTTACTAAAAAATATATTGATCAGTTTAATGAACAAGAACTAAACCTTTTATGTGATTTGTTAGACTGTGATGATGAAAATCTTTATAAGTTTAATCAAGGTCAAAATCCAACAATTCAAATTAAACTAAACAAAGTTTCAGAGATGTTTAAAAATTATAGTTATGCAAATAAATAGTGGCGGAGAGACTGAGATTCGAACTCAGGAAAGAGTTGCCCCTTTGCCGGTTTTCAAGACCGGTGCATTCAACCGCTCTGCCATCTCTCCGTTAGCAACGTTTTATTATTATAAATTTTTAATTCAACAATAAAATTGATAAATTAAACAGATAATCGTTTAATAGGTATAAATTTATTACTGTGGAAAAGCAAAAATTCAATACAGGTATAGGATTAACTGCACTAGGATCTTTTTGGTGGGGTGTTATTGGTGTTATTTACTTCAAATATATTTCATTTGCTGGCTCTATAGAGGTAGTGATCCATCGTTGTGTGTGGACATCTGTAGTTTTAATAATAACTACTTTTTATTTTTCTAAATGGAATATTTTTTTTGAAATTATAAAAAATAAAAGAAATATAATTTATTTATTTTTTTCAAGCTTACTAATTTTTATAAATTGGGCAACCTGGATTTATGCAGTGGGCACAGAAAAAATTATCGATGCGAGCTTTGGCTATTTTATTATGCCAATCTTAAGTGTATTCCTAGGATATATTTTTTATGGTGAAAAAATAAATAAAAGAAGAGGACTTTCCATACTTCTTGTTTTATTGTCTATATTATTTCTTTTATTTAAAAGTTTTCATTCAATACCATGGGTTGGAATAATTGTAGCTTTAAGTTGGGGTTTTTATAATCTTCTTAGAAAAAGAGTAAATGTTGATACTGATGTTGGACTTCTAATAGAAAGTCTTTTTATATTACCATTTGCATTATTTGCTTTTTTTTTACTTTTTAAAAATAATTTAAATATTTTTAGTTTTAACGAGCCTTCATTGATGTTTATATTAATGTTAGCTGGGCCAATGACAGTTATACCTCTATTTCTATATGTAAGAGGTGTTGAGTTGTGTGGTCTTGGACCTACTGGAATGATTTTCTACATAACTCCAACATTTCAGTTTTTATTAGGCTTTTTTTATTATGATGAGGCTTTTTCTTTCGATAAATCATTAAGTTTCATTTTAATATGGATTGCTGTGATTATTTATTTAAAAGATTTATATGAAAATAATTAAATATTTTATAATTATATTTTTTACAATTATTCACGGATCACTAAATGCCAATGAAAAAGAATTTAATGAGTGGTTGGTAAATTTCAAAGTTTATGCTTTAGAAAAAAAAATTTCAGAAAAGACATTCAATCTAGCAATGTCTGATGTTGTTTTTTTACCTAAGGTAATTAAATATGACCGTTTTCAACCTGAGTTCTATGAAGATACTAAAACTTATATATCCAAAAGAACTTCTAAGCAAAAAGTAAGAGCAGGCATTAAACTTTATGAATTAAATAAAGATTTCATAAATTCTATAGATAATAAATTTTCTGTTGAGAAAGAGTTGCTTTTAGCTTTAATGGGAATAGAGACTAATTTTGGAACTTATGTAGGAAAAATGGATATATTATCATCTCTAGCAACTTTAAGCTATGATCAACGAAGATCTGATTTTTTTACAAAAGAGTTAATTACAATTCTTCAATTAATAGATGAGGGGAAAATAGACCATGATATTTTGTATGGCTCATGGGCAGGTGCCTTTGGTTTTTTTCAATTTATGCCGTCTACAATTGACAGCTATGCAATAGACTATGATAAAAATAACGTTATTGAGCTTAAATCAACTAAAGATTCATTTGCATCTGCAGCTAACTACATAAATAAAATAGGATGGAAAAAAAACCAACCTTGTTTCATAAAAGTGAAATTAAAAGAAAATATACCAAATGATATATTAAATACATCTGCAAAAAAACTTCACCATAAAAATAAATTTAAAAATTTAAAAAAATACTTAATTAATAAAGATAACTTTAATACTGTTAATGAAAATTTGATTGTATCAATAATAACGCCAGACAAAGATATTATACCAGATGCACAAAACTTAGATCCAGCCTACATAGTTTTTGAAAATTATGAAAAAATACTACAATGGAATAGATCTTTAAGATTTAGCCTTGCAGTATGCACGTTAAAGGAAAAATTTGAAAATGCTTTATAAAAAACTATTAATTCTATGCTGTTTAATTTTATTAAATAACTGTGCGGCACCAACTTTAACCAAAAATAAAAGTTTTAATTCATTGGACAATCCATTTTTAAATAAAGGATTTAGCCTTATTTATAATGATAAGTTTTATTATGATAAGATTATTTCAAAAAAAATTGATGATCGAAGCTTAGTTATTTTTCAAAAAAATTTAAAAAAAAATACAATTGTTAAGATCACTAATATTTTAAACAATAAATCAATTATAGGCACTGTTGGTAGTAATGCTGACTATCCATTGTTTAATAATGCCGTATTATCATTGAGAATAGCAGATGAAATAGGTTTGAATGAAAATGAACCCTATGTAGAAATTTTAGAAATCCTAGAAGACACAATATTTGTTGCAAAAAGAGCAAAAACATTTGAAGAAGAAAAAAAAGTTGCCGACAAAGCACCAGTTAACAATATCAATATTAGTGATCTTAATACTAAACAAACAAATACTAAAAATGAGTTAAGTAAAAAATTTTCTTATGAAATAAAAATAGCTGATTTTTATTTTAATGATACGGCATCATTGCTAGTTGATAGAATCGTAAAAGAAACTATGATTAAAAATGCTAAAATCAAAAAAATTAATGAAAAAAAATATAGAGTATATGCAGGTCCTTTTAATAACATTAACTCTCTACAAAAATCATTTAATGATATAAGCATACTTAAATTTGAAAATATCGAAATTATAAAAAATGATTAAGTTGAGACTTATAACAATTTTATTGACACTCTTACTAACAGCTAATGCTAATGCTGCATTTGATGTAAAAGCTAGAACAGCAATATTACAAGATTATCTTTCTGGTGAAATATTATTTGAAAAAGATGCTGATAAATCAATTTATCCAGCATCAATGACAAAAATTATGACTACTATTATTGCATTTGATTTAATTAGAAGTGGCGATTTAAGTTTAGATGAAAAATTTTTAGTATCGGAGAATGCCTGGAGACTTTCTTCAGCTGGCTATTCTTCAATGTTTATAATGGTAGGTGATGAAGTTAGTGTAGAAAATTTACTTAGAGGAATAATTGTTGCATCTGGTAATGATGCATGTGTTTCATTAGCTGAAGGTATAGCTGGTACAGAGGATGAATTTGCAGTGATGATGACGGCTAAAGCTAAAGAAATCGGAATGAATAATACTAATTTTGCTAATTCATCAGGCATTAATAATACTGAAAACGTATCAACCGTAAGAGATATTATGATTATGTCTAGATATCTAATTAAAGAATTTCCTGAAGAATATAAATATTTTGCAGAAAAGGAATTTACTTGGGATAGAACAGGGGGAGACCCAATTACTCAAGGCAATAGAAATCCTCTATTATATAAAAGCCTTGGAGCAGATGGAATTAAAACTGGTTATTTAGCTGTTGAAAAATATTCACTAGCATCATCTGTGGAAAGAAATGGAAGACGACTAATAGCAGTAGGCAGCGGCTTCAATACTAAAAAAGATAGATCTCGTGAAAGTGCCAAACTTTTAACATGGGGTTTAACTAATTTTGACCTGGTTGAAATCACAAAAGCAAACACACCAATAGAAGACATTGATGTTTGGTTGGGTAAAAAGGATACTGTTAAAACTTATATAAAAAATGATATTTACAAAACTATTCCAAAAGCAAAAAAAAGACTATTGAAGGTATCATTAAATTATAATGGTCCAATTCAAGCTCCTATTAAAAAGGATGATATTTTAGGAAAATTGAAGTTAACCTTTAATGGTGAACTTATTGAAGAATATGATCTACTTGCTTATGAAGATATTAAGAAATTAAATGTTTTTTCAAGGTTAATGAAATCAATTAATTTTTTAATTTGGGGCGATGTCTAAAAAACCAATAATAGTATTTGAAGGTATAGAGGGGACAGGCAAATCTCATCACATTAAAAATGTTGCTAATTATTTAACACGTAAAAAAATCAAATTTATTAAAATTAGAGAGCCTGGTGGTAGTGCAAATTCAGAAAAAATAAGAAATCTTATTCTCAATAACAAATCTACATTTAATAAAGAAACTGATTTACTACTTTATCTTTCTGCAAGAAGTGAGAATATACAAATTATAAGAAAAAATGCTGGTAAAAAAATAATACTTATAGATAGATTTTCAGACTCAACTATTGCCTACCAACATTATGGTATGGGTGTAAACCTAAAATTTATACAAAATATTAATAACCATCTTTTAAAAAATATTAAAATTGATTTTACATTTTTGAATACTGTTAATTTATCAAATATGAAAAAAAGGCTTAGACTAAGAAAAAAGCTTAATAGATACGATAAATTTAATAGTAAGTTTTATGAAAAAGTACAAAATGGTTTTATAAAAATATTAAAAAAAGATCCCAAAAAATATATTAGAATAAATTCAAATCTAGATATAAATCTTAATGAAAATATAATATTAAATAAAATTAACGACTTAATTTAGATTTATGAATTTAAAACCATCAGAAAATACTAAAATTTATGGAATGGAAATTTTCTTTAATGAGTTAGTTGGGTTATATAGACAAAAAAAAATGCCTAATAAAATTTTACTATCTGGAAAAAAAGGATCAGGAAAATCAACATTAGCCTATCATTTAATCAATTATATTTTATCAGAAAATGAGGAGCACAAATATGATTTAGAAAATTTTTCCATCAATAAAAATAATAAAACCTATAAACTTTTACAAAATAACTCCCATCCTAATTTCTATTTAATAGATTTATTAACTGAAAAAAAAAGCATTGATATAGGTCAAATACGTGAAATGATTAATTACACAAATAAATCAACATTTAATAATATGGCAAGATTCATATTAATAGATAATGTTGAAAATCTAAATAAGAATTCTGTTAACGCATTACTTAAAATTATTGAAGAGCCAAATGAAAATGTTTTTTTTATCTTAATAAATAATAGTGAAAAATATATACTACCAACCCTAAAATCAAGATGTTTAACATTTAAGATTAACTTAACATTTAATGAGTCTTTAAATATTTCAAACCTGATATTACAAAAAAATGTTTTTGAATTTGTTAATTATGACTTACTAAGTTTTTATAATTCTCCTGGTGAAATCATTAGTTTATTTAATTTTGCTGAAGAGAAATCAATTAATTTAAAAGATCATACTATTTCAAGTTTTATAAGTTCAATAATAGAAAATAATTATTATAAAAAAAATAAACATGTTAAAATTTTATTAATAAACTTAATCGAGTTATTCTTTTTAAAAAAATATTTGATATCAAATACAAAGATTTCATTAATTAATTTTTATCAAAAATTTATAAAAAAGATTGATGATACGGAAAAATTTAATCTAGATGAAGAATGTTTGTTTTTAGAGTTTAAATCAAAATTATTATAAATGGATAAAAATTATTATATCACTACGCCAATTTATTACCCATCAGCAAAACCTCATATGGGTCATGCATACTCAAGTATTGCTGCTGATTTTTTTGCTAGATTTAAACGTATAGATGGGTTCAATGTTCATTTTTTAACAGGCACTGATGAGCACGGTTTAAAAATACAGCGAGCTGCAGAGAGAAAAAAAATTGATCCTCAAACTTTTTGTGACGAAATTAGTCAAACATTTAGAGATCTTTCAAAAACATTAAATTTATCTAATACTGATTTCATTAGAACGACTGAAGAAAGACACAAAAAAACAGTTCAACATCTATGGAATGAGCTTGAAAAAAATGACGATATTTATTTATCAAAATATTCTGGCTGGTATTCTGTTTCTGATGAAGCTTATTATAGTGATGAAGAAATTAGTGAAAAAGAAAACGTTAAAACAGCCACTTCATCTGGTTCACCGGTTGAATGGATAGAGGAAGAGTCTTATTTTTTTAGATTATCTAAGTGGCAAGATGAACTACTAAATTATTATGAAAAAAATCCAGACTTTATTGCACCAAAATCAAGAAAAAATGAAGTTGTTAGTTTTATAAAAAGTGGTTTAAAAGACCTCTCTATAAGCCGTAAAGCATTCTCTTGGGGCATCAAAGTTCCTAATAGTCCAGATCATGTAATTTATGTTTGGCTCGATGCTCTAACTAATTATATAAGCGCTTTAAACTACCCAGATACAAATGATGAACTGTTTAAAAAATTTTGGCCTGCATCTGTTCATTTAATAGGTAAGGATATATTAAGATTTCACTCTGTGTATTGGCCTGCATTTTTAATGGCTGCGAAAATACCTTTACCCAAGAAAGTATATGGTCACGGCTGGATTTTATCTGGTGATGAAAAGATGTCAAAATCAAAAGGAAATATTCTTGACCCCTTAGACATTATTGAAATTTATGGACTTGACCCATTAAGATATTATTTGATTAAAGAAGTTTCATTTGGAAATGATGGTAATATTTCACAAGATAAATTAGAGGATTGTATCAATAGTGATTTGGCTAATAATTATGGTAATTTATGTCAAAGAGTGACTGCATTTGCCGAAAAAAATTGCTCTTCATTAGTACCAGATAATATAAAATTTAATGATGAAGATTTAGTTATGTTAAATAAATTTACTAATAATTTAGATGTAATACGAACTGAAATTGATAATCAAAATATTAATTATTATATTAATTTCATTGTTAGTGCTTTATTTGAAGCAAATAAGTATTTTAATGATCAAGAACCTTGGAAAAAGAAAGATGATAAAGATAGATTAAATACAATTGTTTATACATCTTTAGAAATGATTAGAAAAATTTCTTTCATGCTCTATCCGATAATCCCAAGCTCAATAGAAAAAGCCTTAAAGATTTTTAATTTAGACGTTGATGCAATTAATTTGGAATCTATTGCAAAACATGACTATCTTGTATCTGGAAAACCTATCAACAAAATAGATATTTTATTTAAAAAAATTGAAAAGAAAAATGATTGATTCTCATTGCCATTTAGATCACGAACCTTTACTTAAAAATTTAAATGAAGTTATAAAAAGATCTAAAGAAGTTGGTATCTCAAAACTATTAACAATATGTACTACAGTAGAAAGTTTTGATAGGATCAATAAAATTATTAAAATAGATCCAATGATTTATGGAACTTTTGGCATTCATCCCCATGAAACTGAGGAAAGCCATTTAATTGATAAAAGCTATATAATAAATCAAATAAATCAAAATGAACGAATTATTGGTATTGGTGAAACAGGCTTAGATTTTTTTTATAATCATAGCAACAAAGAAAGACAAATTGATAGCTTTAAAGCTCATATAGAGGCTTCTATAGAGCTTAATATGCCTATTATCATACATTCTAGAAATGCTGAGGATGAAACATATGAAATTTTAAAATCATATAAAACAAAAAAGCTTAAAATTTTAATGCATTGTTTTACTGGTTCGTTAAATTTTGCAAATCAATTACTTGAATTAAATGCCTTTTTTTCGGCAAGTGGAATCATTACTTTTAAAAATAGTTTAGATCTTCAGGAAACTTTTAGAAATATTCCTTTAGATAAACTACTTGTTGAAACAGATAGTCCATTTTTAGCCCCCATACCGATGAGAGGGAAAAAAAATGAACCAAGTTTTATCAAATATACTCTAGAAAAATTATCTATTTTAAAAGAAAAGACTGATCAGGAAATGTCTGATTTAACTACTAAAAATTTTAATAAACTTTTTAAACTATAATGACTCTTAAATTTGTCATATTGGGTAGTGGTAGCTCAATGGGTGTACCAAGAGCAGATGGCTATTCAGGTGATTGTGATTTAAGAAATAAAAAAAATTTTAGAACTAGATGTTCTGCTTTAATTAAATTTAACGATGAAAATATTTTAATAGATACATCACCAGATTTGAGGTCACAACTTCTAGAAAATAAAATTAAATCTATTAGTAAAGTTTTTTACACACATCTTCATGCTGACCAAACACATGGTATTAATGACCTTCGCCCATTTTTTTTGATAAATAAAAAACAAATTCCAGTCTATGCTGACTCAAATACTAAGAAATATTTACTTTCTACTTTTAAGTATTGTTTTAAATCATCTTATGGTTATCCATCTACTTTAAATATTAATACTCTTAAAAAAGAACATCAATTTACAAATAAAAATAAAAAAATTAAAATTGAATCAATACCAGTTCAACATGGTAATATTAAAAGTATATGTTATCTAATTAATAATAAATTAGCCTATGCAAGTGATATTAGTTTATTCTTTAAAAAAGATTACAAAAAATTAAGAAATTTAAAATACTTAATTATTGACTGTCTATGGTATCGTGATCATTTAGCTCATTTTAATTTAGATCAAGTTTTAGAACTAGTTAAAATCCTTACTCCTAGAAAAACTATATTAACAAATATGCATAGTGATTTAGATTATGTAAAACTTAAAAAAAGATTACCTAAAAATATTATTCCTGGTTTCGATGGTATGACTGTTGGACTATAGAATTAAATCTATTTGTTTTGTTATCTTATCTGACATTGGTTTAATAAAAGAATTGAACGTATTCTGTATTTTTCCTTCTTTATTAATTAAAATTTTATGAAAATTCCACTTAGGAACTGTCGAGTTTCCATAATTTTTTTTTGCCCATTTATATAAGTCATGGGCATCATTACCTTTAACATCAGTTTTGTCAGTTATTGGAAAAGTAATATTAAAATTAGTTTCACAAAAATCTTTAATTTCTGAATTAGTCCCTGGTTCTTGCCCACCAAACTGATTTGATGGAACACCAATTACATAGAAACCTCTGTCTTTATACTTTTCATAAAGATCTTGCAGCCCTGTATATTGTTTAGTAAAGCCACATTTACTGGCAACATTTACTAAAAGTATAGTTTTTCCTTTGTATTGATTTAGATCCATGGTTTCATTATTAATATTTTTTATTGAGTGATCAAAAAATAGCTTTTCATATTTAGCATCAGCTTTTTCAAAAAAAGTAAACATAGTTATAATTAGTAAGATTAATAAATTATTTTTATAAAACATGACTTACTTTTTAGAGGCATACAGTAATATAAAATATCCAAATACTGTAGAAAGTAAAGATCCTGCAAGTACACCAATTTTTACACCATCTATATACTGTATATTTTCAGCAAAAGCTAAGTTTCCAACAAATAAACTCATTGTAAAGCCAACACCTGTTAATATTGAAACTCCATATAGACTTAACCAATTAGACTTATCAGGCATCTGAGCCACGCCAAATTTAACCGCAATGAAAGAAATCAACATTACTCCAACTTGTTTACCAACAAACAACCCTAAAAGAATACCTAATGGAACCGGTTCTAATAACGAAGTTAATGATAATCCCTCTAAAGATACGCCTGCATTAGCGAATGCAAATATAGGCATTATCATAAAAGCGACATAAGGGCTGATTGCATGCTCAAGTTTAATTAATAAAGAAAAATCTTTATCTTTAATTCTATGAGGTATGGTCGAAGCTAAAAGAACACCTGCTATTGTTGCGTGAATTCCAGACTTATATGTGAAGAACCACATGAAAGCACCAATTATTAAATAAGGAATAAATTTTTTCACACCAAGTTTATTTAAAGTAAGTAATAAAATATATGAAATTAAGATTAAACTTAAATAGCTTATGTTTAAGTCACCAGAGTAGAAAAAAGCTATAATTAATATTGCACCAAGATCATCAATAATAGCGAGAGCTGTTAAAAAAATTTTTAAAGAAATTGGAACTCTTGAACCAAGTAAAGATAAAATTCCCAGTGAAAACGCAATGTCAGTAGCAGATGGAATTGCCCAACCATTCAATGTTTCAGAATTCCCAAGGTTTATAAAAACATAAACTAGAGCAGGGACAACCATTCCTCCAACTGCTCCTATAATTGGAAGTAAAGCTTTTTTTAAGTTAGAAAGTTCACCTTGAATAAATTCTCGTTTAATTTCTAGAGTTACAAAGAAAAAGAAAATTGCCATCAATAAATCATTAATCCAATGATGTACGGAAAGTTTTAAACCAAAATCATTAATACCTATAAACAGGTATTGGTTTAATGTATCAAAATATAAATTACTAAAACTAGAATTACTTATTACTAGAGCGATAATTGCAGCAATTAATAATACAAGACCACTTGCTGCTTCTAACTGAAAAAACCATTTAAAGGGTTTTGAAAGATTTTTGATCATAATTTTAATTTAAATCTCTAATAAATAACGAGATATCTTTAATACTTTCATACAGATTATAAAGTATAAATTCGACATTTGGGACAATTTTTCCGATAGGATATTTAAACGTGTCTACAATAATTATGAAAGCTACGAATGAAATAATTGTTACAACAAAAATATTTAATATTTTAAAGTTTTTTTGCTTTTTTGGTTTAGTATTTTCTTGTGGTGTTTCATCTATGTTAATCTCAATTTTTTCCTTATTTTCTTCTTCCAAATCTACTTCAACTTCAACTTCATCATTAGGTGCATCTGATACACTTTCTTCATTATTGATTGATGAATTATTTTGGTCAAAAATATTAACCTTATCAATACTAGTATCTTCATTAATTGGGCTTATCTTTTTTTCAAGAACTTCATTTTTAAAAAACCATTTATGATCACAGCTAGCACACTGCAACAAACGACCTTTGTCTGGGATTAAAGTTGAGTCTATATCAAATTTTTTATTACAATTATTACAGGTAATGATCATAATTGATGTATATCTGATTCTTATAAAAAAGCCTTAATATTGATGCTCTTTATTCTTTGAAATTATCAATATCTAATGTATTAGTACCTCAATCGGGGCGTAGCGCAGCCTGGTAGCGCATCTGGTTTGGGACCAGAGGGTCGCAGGTTCAAATCCTGCCGCCCCGACCATTTTATGAAAAAAGCAAAAATTTATATACCTACAAAAAACTCAATGCAGTCTGGTTTAGGTAAATCAGACAAATGGTTACTTGAATTTGAAACTGAAGATACTGGTATTAATCCTTTGATGGGTTGGGAGACAAACTCTAATACTCTTTCAGAACTAAATTTAGAATTTTCTTCTAAAGAATTAGCAATAGAATATGCGAAAAAAAATAAGATAGATTTTGAAATTATTGAACCTCAAAAAAGAAAAACTATTAAAAAGTCATACGCAGATAATTTTCTAAAATAACAATGTTTAAATTTTTTACTCAAAAAAAATGGCAATTATGGGCTTGGTTAGGGTCATTTATAATTTTATCCTCATTGTGGGTTCAGGTAAAAATCGATGTTGAAATAAATGAATGGTTTGGTCAATTTTATGACATGATTCAAAAAGCTCTTGCTGCTCCCAATGCAATTACAATTGATGAGTACTGGGCTAGTTTAGCTTCATTTATTACACTGGCAGGAATGTATATTGCTCTTTATGTTGCAATAAGTTTTTTTACAGCTCACTTTTTATTTAGATGGAGAACTGCAATGGTGGAGTGGTATCACTCAGTTTATGATAAAGCTCGAAAAATAGAGGGTGCTTCTCAAAGAGTTCAAGAGGATACAATCAAATTTACACGTATTATGGAATCTCTAGGCACAAGTTTCATAGAGTCTGTTATGGTGTTGATACAGTTTGTTCCCATTCTACTAGGACTTTCTGTTGGTATACCAATTTTCTTTTTTGGTGATTGGCAATATGGATTAATAACAGGTGCATTGCTTTGGACATTAGGGGGTACAGCTTTTTTGATAGGACTTGGTTGGATATTACGTTTAGTTGGTGTTGAATATGACCTTCAAAAAAAAGAAGCTGCTTATAGAAAAATACTAGTAGTAGCTGAAGATGATAATAATGTTAGACCCAAAACGATAAATGAGTTATTTGATGATGTTCGTTCAATACATTTTTTAAGCTATATACGTTATTTATATTTTAATGTTGGTCGTATGGCTTATTTACAGGCCAATGTTTTATCAGCTTATGTTTTTTTAGCTCCAGCAATTGTTGCTGGCGTTGTAACATTAGGTGTTATGCAGCAAATAATAAGAGCCTTTGGAAGAGTAGAAGGTTCTATGCAATACTTATTAAAAGCCTGGCCTACCATTATAGAATTAGCAAGTGTTTATAAACGTCTAAGAGAATTTGAAAATGTGATAAATTCTACTGAGTCAATGAACGAAAAAATTTAATGGCTATTGATAAAAAATATGTTGATCAAATTTTAAAAGTTTCTGAAAAAGCAGCTCTAGCATCATTTTACTTGGTTGGAAAAAAAGATAAAATTGCAGCAGATCAGGCAGCTGTTGATGCAATGCGATCTGAATTAAATAAAATAGATATGAATGGTGAAGTTGTTATTGGTGAAGGTTCACTTGATGAGGCACCTATGCTTTATACAGGTGAAAAACTTGGAAATAAAAATGGACCCTATTTTGATATTGCTGTTGATCCATTAGAGGGAACAAATTTTGCAGCAAATAATTTACCTGGCGCAACTTCAGTCATTGCTATTGCAGAAAAAGGAAATCTTTTTAATGCACCAGAAACTTATATGGATAAAATTGCAACTGGACCAATTGAAAAAGGATTAGTTGATCTAGATTTTCCATTAAAGAAAAATGTTACAAATCTTGCAGATTTCCTAAACAAAGATATCTCATCGCTCACAGCATGTGTCTTGGATAGACCAAGACATAAAAAAATTATTAATGAATTAAAACAATTAAATATTAATATTAAATTAATTACTGATGGTGATGTTCTTGGTGCATTGTATGTGACAAATCCAAAATACAATGTTGATATATTTTTGGGAATTGGAGGAGGCCCAGAAGGAGTTTTGGCAGCAGCAGCTCTTGATGCTTTTGACTGCCATTTTCAAGGAAGATTTATATTTGATAACGATAAAGATGTTAAAGATGCCAGAAAAATGGGGATAAGTGATTTAAACAAAAAATACGAATTAAATGAAATTATAAAAGGGGACTCTATATTCTGTTCAACAGGTATTACTTCTAGTGAGATGCTAAATAGAGTAGAGATTCGGGATACCAAGTATATTACCGAAACACTAGTTACTCATAAAAATTTAGAATATAAAGAAATTGTAAAGAGAACAAATTTTATTAAAGAATGATTTCTGTTTCAGGTAAGAAGTGGGAACAAAAAAGAATTAATCAAAATATATTAGATAAACTAAGACAAGATTTTGATTTTAGTGACATTTTATCTAGACTAATTATTTCAAGAAAATTCGATGATAATGAAATTGCAACAATAAATACAGATTTAAATTTAAACAATGTTTTTTTAGATAATAAAGATTTTAATCAATCTATTAAACTTGTTGTTAATTGCATTAATAACAATGAAAAAATATGTATTTTAGGTGATTATGATGTCGATGGGTCTGCTGCTACATCATTATTTATTAAGTTTTTAGAAAGTATAAATCATCCATTTTTTTACTATATACCTGATAGGGAAAAAGATGGCTATGGTGCGACTAAAAAATTATTCCAAAAACTAATCTTAGACAAACCTAAATTGATTATAATGGTAGATTGTGGCTCTACCTCTAATGAAGCAATAAATTTTTTAAATGAGAATGAAATAAAGTCTTTAATTATTGATCATCATGAAATTAATAAACCTTTTCCAAATGCAAACTCAATTATAAACCCAAAAAAAGATAATGGTTATAAAGAATATGACTATTTATGCGCAACCTCTCTTTCCTATTTTTTTTTAGATTTATTAATTAAAGAAATTAAAAGTGAAATAAATATATCTGATTATTTGATATATGTTTTATTAGCTACAGTGTGTGATGTTATGCCTTTAAGAAAGCTTAATAGATTAATTGCATTAAATGCCCTTAAAAATTTTGATATAACAAAAAATTTACCTTTGAACACTTTGTTTGAATTAAATAAAAAAAAAAATAAAATTAATATTAATGATTTAGGTTATTTAATTGGACCTATATTAAATGCTGGGGGTAGGTTGGGTAAGTCTCAATATGCTTCAGAATTATTATCTTCTAATAATGATCAAGTTATCAAAGATAGGTCTACTTATTTAATTAAATTGAATAATAAAAGAAAAGAAATTGAAACTTTAATATTAAATGAAATTGATTTTCAAATAATTGAAAAAGAAAATAAAGAGGTAATTATTTATTATAATCCAAATATAAACGAAGGTTTAATTGGAATTATTGCAGCAAGATTGAAAGACTATTTTAATAAACCCTCTATTGTTATAACTGCGTCTAATGAATTATTAAAAGGATCTGCAAGATCAGTTTATAATTACAATATTGGTCATGTAATTAAAAATTCACTTGACCAAGGCATTATTTTGAATGGTGGTGGTCATAATATGGCTGCAGGATTTACGCTAAATAAAGCAAATCTTAACGATTTTGAAAATTATATATTAAAGGATTTTTTAAAATCTAATACTATTAATAATAATATATTTTGGTATGAATCAGAAGTTTCATCATTAGCATTTAATCAAGATTTTTATCATGATATAAAGAAATTAGAACCCTTTGGTACAGGAAACTCTGTGCCAACATTCATGTTAAAAAATTTAAGTATAATTAAGCCCATAGTGCTAAATAACAAGCACATATCTTCAATATTAAAATCCAAAACAGGGTTTTCAATTAATTCAATATCTTTTAATTCCATTAATACTAAGATTGGTGAACACTTAATGAATTATAAAAAAAACATAAATGTAATAGGTCAAATCAATGAAAATATCTGGAACAATAAAAAAACTCTTCAATTAACTATTAGAGACCTTATCCTATAACTTAATTACACTTGATAAATAATGACTTTTAAAATAAAAGATCACTTTATGGTCCCTTCGTCTATCGGTTAGGACAGCTGGTTTTCATCCTGCAAAGGGGGGTTCGATTCCCCCAGGGACCGCCATTAATATGTTTTATTACACATATATGCTTAAATGCATTTCAGCTGGAATAAATAAATCCTATGTTGGTTATACAAATAACTTAGAACTAAGACTGAGCAAACATAACTCTAATAAAGGAGCCAAATCAACAAAAGGGTATAAGTGGATTATAATATATAGTAAAAAATTTAAAACTAAAAATAAAGCAATGTCATTTGAATACCAGCTTAAAAAAGATAAAATCTTTAGAAAAGAATTGTTAAAGAATTATAATAAATGAAGATTTCTATTTTATTACCTTATAAAGAAAATTTTGTATCCAATCATGCTGGTGCAGTGTCATTATTTGTTAATGATATTACTACTCAAAGCAAGTTTAAAAAAAAAATAAGTATTTTTGGTAGTACTCAATTTAAAAAATACCTATCTAATAATTATATAAATCTAATATTTGATAAAAAAATATTTTTAAGCTCTAATAATCAATATGTAGATTGTTTTATTAATTATAAAAATATTTTAACTTCAGATTTAATTGAAGTGCATAATAGGCCTTTATATATAAAAAAAATTAAAGATGTATATTCTAATAAACTTTTTTTGTATTTTCATAATGATCCATTAGAAATGAGTGGCTCTAAAACAGTTAATGAGCGCCTAGATCTGCTTAAAACTGTAGACATGATTATATTTAATAGTGAATGGTCTAGACATAAATTTTTTACAGACATAATAAACAAAGAAGTATTATTAAAAAAAACATCTATCTGCTATCAATCTGCTTCAAGAGTTAAGATTGATTTTAAAAAAAAGAAAAAGATCATTTCATTTGTTGGCAAATTAAATCGTGCAAAAGGTTACGATTTATTCGGTAATGCTATCATTAAAATTTTAAACGATTTTCCTGATTGGAAGTCCAATGTTTATGGTGATGAGCCAAGAGAAAAACTTATCTTTAAACATAAAAATCTAAAAATTAAAGGTTTTAAAAATAACAAAATAATTCTTAATGATTTAAAAAAGACTAGTATTTCCGTTATATGCTCTAGGTGGGACGAACCTTTTGGCAGAACCAGTCTAGAGGCATCCAGCAGGGGTTCAGCTGTTATAATAAGTGATAGAGGTGGTCTTCCTGAAACTACAGATCACGCTATTGTCTTAAAAAATTTATCTACAAAAAGTATCTACTTATCTTTGAGGGATCTTATCAACAACAATAAAAAATTATTATTATTACAAAAAAAAAATTATAAGTATTTTAAGTTTACTCACGTCTATATTGCTAAAATTATAGATAAGATTAGAGAGTCTCATCAATTAGATAAAAGTATTAAATTATTTAATACCAAAAAGAATACTGTTCTAAAAATAATGCATGTAACAAATTTTAATAGACGCTTTAAAGGGAGACTTCATTACAACACAGGTAGAAGACTTAATAATGGCTTTGTAAGACTTGGTCACAATGTATTGACTTTAAGTGATAGAGACATAATTCATGAAAATAAAAAAATTTTAGATTTTAAAGGTAAAAAGTTGTTACAAAAAAATTTATTAGAAAATTTAGAAAACTTTAAGGCAGACTGTATAGTTCTAGGACATGCAGATGCCGTAAACTCAGAAACATTAGATTTTATAAAAAATAAAAATAAAAATTTAAAAATTTGCCAATGGTTTTTAGATCCAATTTCGAATAAAGGACCAGACTTTATAAAAAATCGTAAAAGAATTTATAATAATATTGATTATGTTGATGCTACATTTTTAACAACATGCCCAAGTATTCTTAAAAAAAAAATCAATAACTCTCACTATATGCCCAATCCTACAGATGAGTCATTTGAAACTTTAAAAAATTATGAACATCCATGTGATAATGATGTTTTTTTTGCAATGAGTCACGGCGTTCATAGAGGAGACCTTAAAAGAGGAAAAATTGATTATAGGGAAAAATTTATAAATGAACTTAAAAAGATGAATAAAAAAATTAAATTCGATATATACGGCATGAATAATGTTCAACCAATATGGGGGGATAATTTTATCAATCAAATATCAAAATCCAGTATGGGTTTAAATCTAAGCAGAGGTGAGCCTATAAAATATTACAGTAGTGACCGTATCGCACAACTACTTGGAAATGGCTTGTTAACTTTTATCAATAGAAAAACTAGATTTGATGATTTTTTAACAAATAAAGAAATTATTTTTTATGATGATATAAATGATCTAAGTTATAAAATTAATAAATACAAAAGAGATAAAAAAAATGCTTTAAAAATTGCAAAAAACGGTCGTTCCACTTATTTAAAAAATTTTAATTCAACAATTGTAGCAGATTTCATTCTTTCAAAAACTTTAGATTATAAAAGTAAATTTAAATTTATTTGGAATAAATAATTGATGTTTTCAATTATAATACCCACATTTAATAATTTAGAATATCTAAAATTAACGCTTAATAGCATCTACAAGAACTCTAAATATAGTCATGAGATTATTATTCATATTAATGAAGGGACAGATGGTACATTGGAATTTATCCAAAAAGAAAATATTAAGCACACTTATTCTAATGAAAATTTAGGTCTATGTACGGCTGTTAATTTAGCAGCTACAAAAGTAGCATCTGATTATATTTTATATTGCCATGACGACATGTACTTATGCCCAAATTGGGACTTTCATTTATATGAAGAAGTGAAAATTTTAAATACTAAAAAATTTTATTTATCTGGAACCATGATTGAGCAAAATTCTGGTCATATTCAATTTGATGCAGGAAATAATTATAAAAACTTTAATGAAGAAAAATTAATCTCAAATATTGAGAAAATTAATTATTTCGATTATCAAGGAAGTAACTGGGCACCTCATTTAATTCATAAAGAAACTTGGAATAATATTGGTGGTTTTAGTAAAGAATTTAACCCAGGTATAGGGTCTGATCCAGACTTAAATATGAAACTTTGGCAATATGGTGTTCGAATTTTTAAAGGACTATCAAAGTTTAAAGTTTACCATTTTGGATCAATAACTCTTAGGAAAAAAAAACATTTCTTATCTAATAAAGGCTCAAAGATGTTTTTAAAAAAATGGAAAATAACACCTAATTTCTTTATCAGGCACTATTTAAGAGGTGGTGTTATTTCAAATAATAAAATTATTTCAAAAAAATATGATGGTCCATTAAATTTACCAAAAAAAAATTTAACTTATTTCTTGGGTCTTATAAAATGCAAAATAAAACTTTTTTATCTAATTATATTTAAAAACTCATAATAAATAAATTAGTTAACTCAAATCTTCAAAAGTATTTTATCAAAAATGGTTATATTTTTATATATTGGCTACATCAAGATTTGGTGTTTGCTAATAAGAATTGTAGAGATTAAATTTTAATTTTATTTAGTGCATTATTTTTAAATAAATTTGCTTCCTTGATATATCTTCTTACCATCTCTGTAGATTTGTGACCTGTCATTGCCATTATACTTCTTTCTTCGGCGCCCGATTCTGCTGCAGAAGTAGCAAAACCTGATCTCAAACTATGCCCAGAATAATTTTTACTGTCTATGCCTGATAATTCAAGATACTCTTTAATGAGTAAAGCAACAGACTGATCTGTTAATCTATTTTCTGATAATCTCGAACCTTTAATAAACCTCCTAAACAGAGAACCAGAGTTTATTTTTGATATTTCTATCCATTTTTTTAATGATACAACTGGACAATATTGTGAGTTGTCAAAGTAGGGGAGAGCTTTAATAAAACCCTCACCAAATTGATCAGTTTTTGATCTTTTAACGTTAATCTTTAAACCTTCTTGAACAAAATCAAGATCATCGTAATCTAGGTTAACAATTTCATTTCTTCTGAAACCACCAGAAAAACCAATTAATATTATTGATCTATCTCTAAGTTTTTTCATATTACTTTTATTTTGTTTATCTATAACATCAATTATTAACTTTAAGCTGTTGATTAATAATGGTTTTTTTCCTTTTTGAACACTTCCTCTTCTTCTTTTTATTCCCATAATATTTTCAATAATTGCAGGATGCTTTGTATCAAGGTAATGCCCTTTTAATTTATGAATTACACCTATAGACACAACTCTTCTCTTTAAAGTGCTCATTTTTACATCTTTTTTAGATAAATGAGTTAAATACAAGGAAACTATTTTAGGCTCCGATGGTAGTGAATTGAATCCATTTTGAGAGCAAAATATTCCAAAATCTCTAAAGTCTGACTTGTATGCCCTTACTGTATTTTTAGCTTTAGAGCTTTGAAGGTTTAAAAGTGTTTCTTCTTTAAGTGCTTTTATATCAGTTATTATTTCGTTCACATTTATTACTATTGATAACCATTAATTATCGTTAGTAATATATTAAGTGATTTTATATGTCAATAAAAAATATATAATAAATTATGGATAAAGATTTAGCTTACATAATAATTGGATTATTAATAATCATAATCATTCTGTTATTTAAATTGTCATCTCAAATATACCAATCTTATAAGTTGATAAACAATCAAAGTGTTCATGGTTCTGATGTTCTTTATGCTCAAATTGATGAATTAAAAGACGAGGTTAAAGAGGTGAAAAGTGATGTTGAAGATATTAAATTTAAAGATTAATTATTAATTACAATTACTTAACTCATTGATTTAAAGTAAATGATTAGAAAATTAGAGAAAAAAGATAAGGATAATTGGGTTAAACTCTACAATGGTTATGCCAATTTCTACAAAGTCCCAATGAATACTGGGATTCTAGATGCTCTTTGGGGATGGATTCTTGATGAAGCTCATGTTGTTAATGCTATTTGCTTTGAATTAGAGGGTAAAATCGTTGGAATTGCTCATTATAGAACGATGCCAAGACCAATTAAGGGCCAATATATTGGTTTTTTAGACGATTTGTTCGTAGAGCCAGAATTTAGAGGTCAAAAAATAGCTCAAAAGCTTATTAGTCATCTAAAATCCTTATCTAAAGCCAATAATTGGGATGGAATTCGTTGGATCACCCACTCTTCCAATGAAAATGCAAAGAAATTATATGATAAAATAGCTAATAACACTGGATTTGAACTTTATGAACTTAAAGGGAACTAAGTTTCAGCTAAAAGTGTGGAATTACCTAAGGAAAATACCCAAAGGCAAAGTTAAGACGTACTTAGAAGTTGCTAAAGCCATTGGAAAACCTAAGGCATTCAGAGCTGTTGCTAATGCAGTGGGTAAAAACCCCTATCCACCTAAAATACCCTGTCATCGAGTGATCAGATCAGATGGAAGTCTCGGCGGATATTCTGGAAAAGGTGGAATTCAACAAAAACACCGTTTATTGAGGTCTGAAAAAGTCTCCATAAAATAAGGTTTTTAAGCTTCTAAACCGTTTAAAAGTGTTGGTATTAAATACTTATAGTTAATTTAGCCATATTTATTACACAATTGCTTAATGCATCCTTCAGTTGTACTACAAATGACCTTTCAGTTAAAATAAGGTGTCCTATGGACGTTTAAACGGCATATTCTGATACTGCATTGCTCTACTTATCAACAATACCAACACTTTTAGAATTAAGCTAAAAAGCCTAATTTTACACATTTTTTTGACCCCCACTCTATCTCATTAGAAAATTAAAAAATCTTATATATTCATAGTTGATTATAAACGTTGTTATTCAACACTTTTTAATAATTTGAATAG
>JAOIXS010000012.1 GCA_028225715.1 Candidatus Pelagibacter sp. | reverse complement strand
TTTCTTCCGTTAAAAAAACTTTTAAAACCTTTCTTTTTTGGTTTCTTAAAGCCTCAATAACAGCATGTTGACCAACGATTAAAAAAGACGATTTATTCATAAAATTATCTATGTTTTATACGTTTTTTCCTTAATTTTCACAGTAAATCTCGTGTTGCAATTGCATAATAAAAATATATAAAACGGCTGTTGTTTGAAGCTTTATTGAGCAAGGGGACACTTCCCCAAAAAGGAGGGGTTCCAGAGCGGTCAAATGGGGCGGGCTGTAAACCCGTTGACTTCGGTCTTCGAAAGTTCGAATCTTTCCCCCTCCACCACTCAATAAATTTTTTATAACGATGGAGTGTTATTCTTGATGTTGTGCGGGTGTAGTTCAATGGTAGAACGCTAGCCTTCCAAGCTGGATGTAAGAGTTCGATTCTCTTTACCCGCTCCAAGAAAAAAAGAAATTATTAATAAAAACTAAAACTGAGGTAAAAAAGTAATGTCAAAAGAAAAGTTCGTAAGAAATAAACCACATTGTAATATTGGTACAATTGGTCATGTCGACCATGGTAAAACAACATTAACAGCTGCTATAACAATTACATTAGCAGAAGCTGGTGGAGCAAAAGCGGTTGCTTACGATCAGATTGATAAAGCCCCTGAAGAAAAAGAAAGAGGAATTACAATTTCAACTGCTCACGTTGAGTACGAAACTGAAAAAAGACACTACGCACACGTTGATTGTCCGGGTCACGCTGACTACGTAAAAAATATGATTACAGGTGCAGCTCAAATGGATGGAGCTATCTTAGTAGTTAATGCTGCTGATGGTCCTATGCCTCAAACTAGAGAACATATTCTTTTAGGAAGACAAGTTGGTATTCCTGCAATTGTTGTTTACTTAAATAAAGTAGACCAAGTTGATGATAAAGATATGATTGAACTTGTAGAAGAAGAAATTAGAGAACTTTTAACTTCTTACAAATATCCAGGTGAAACAACTCCTATCGTTAAAGGATCTGCATTAGCTGCTGTTGAAGGTAGAGATGAAGAAATTGGAAAAAATTCTATTTTGGAATTAATGAAAGCTGTTGATGATTTTATTCCACAGCCTGCTAGAGAAGTTGATAAACCTTTCTTGATGCCGGTTGAGGATGTTTTCTCAATTTCAGGTAGAGGAACTGTTGCAACTGGAAGAATTGAATCTGGTGTTATTAAAACTGGTGAAGAAGTTGAAATCGTTGGAGTTACTGAAACTAAAAAATCAGTTTGTACTGGTGTTGAAATGTTCAGAAAGCTTTTAGATTCAGGTGAAGCAGGTGATAACGTTGGTATTCTATTAAGAGGAGTTGAGCGGGATGATATTCAAAGAGGACAAGTTCTTTGTAAACCTGCCTCAATTACACCACACACTAAATTTGAAGCTCAGGCTTATGTACTTAAAAAAGACGAGGGTGGAAGACACACTCCTTTCTTTACTAAATACAGACCTCAGTTTTACTTTAGAACAACAGATGTAACTGGAGAAGTTACATTACCAGCAGGAACTGAAATGGTTATGCCTGGTGATGACGCTAAATTCACTGTTACATTAATTACTCCAATTGCGATGAGCGAAAAATTAAACTTTGCCATTCGTGAAGGTGGTAGAACAGTTGGAGCTGGAGTAGTAACTAAAATTATAGAGTAAACTCTATAGGAGTGTAGCTCAATTGGTAGAGTGCCGGTCTCCAAAACCGGAGGTTGAGGGTTCGATTCCCTCCGCTCCTGCCAATAAGCTAAACAGTGTATTATGAAAAACCCGATAAAATTTATCCAAGAAGTTAAACAAGAAGCCTTTAAAGTTTCTTGGCCTACTGGAAAAGAGACAATGCAAGGTGCATTAATGGTATTTGCTATGGCAGTTATTATGTCTCTTTTCTTTTTGCTTCTTGATCAAGTACTTAAATTTTTATTGGAAGCGTTACTAAAGGTAAGTATTTAATGAAAAATTGGTATATTGTTCAATCTCATTCAAATTTTGAAAATAAAGTTGCTGGATTAATTAAGGAAGAAGCAGAAAAAGCGAAAATTTCTGAAAAAATTGAAGAAATTGTTGTTCCAACACATGATGTAACAGAAGTAAAAAGAGGAAAGAGAGTTCAGAGAAAAAAGAAATACTTTCCAGGTTATGTTTTAATTAAAAGTGAAATGGATAACGATCTTTATCATTTAATTAAAAATTTAAAGCGTGTAAGTGGATTTTTAGGTTCAAAGGGCATTCCAGTTCCTGTTTCTGATAAAGAAATAGAAAAGATTTTAGGACAAATAAAAGATGGTGTAGCTCAGCCAAAATCTGGTATAGAATACAGCATTGGTGAAAAAGTTCAGGTCGTTGACGGTCCTTTTGCATCATTCAGTGGTATGGTTGAAGATATAGATGAAGAGAAATCAAGACTTAAGGTTTCGGTTTCAATTTTTGGAAGACCAACACCAGTTGATTTAGAATATAACCAAGTAGAGAAAGCAAGTTAATGGCAAAAGAAATTAGTGGATATATAAAGTTACAAATTATGGGTGGACAAGCTAATCCGGCTCCGCCAGTTGGTCCTGCGTTAGGTCAACGTGGAATTAACATAATGGAATTTTGTAAAGCCTTTAATGATAAAACAAAAGCATTTGCTGGAAAACCAATTCCAGTAGTTATCACTGTTTATAAAGATAAAAAATTTGATTTTGAAATTAAATCACCACCAGCATCACACTTTATTAAAGAAGCTGCTAAACTTAAGAGTGGATCAAAAGAACCAGGTAGAAGTATTGCTGGATCAATTACAAAAAAACAAGCAGAAGAAATTGCCACACAAAAGATGAAAGATCTTAATGCTCATGATCTTGAACAAGCAGTAAAAATTATTGCAGGATCTGCAAGATCAATGGGGATAGAGGTTAAAGACTAATGCCATCAAAAAGATTTAAACAATTACCAGAAAAAACCAAGGACTTAACGTCTGATGTAATTGAGAATTTATTAACAGCTGTTAAAAAAAATTGTACTACAAAATTTGATGAATCAATTGATTTAAGTTTTCAAGTAAATAACAAACAAAAAAAAGGTGAAGTAAATATTAGAACTGTAGTTAACTTACCCGGTGGAACTGGTAAAAATGTTAAAGTAGCTGTTGTTTGTGAAGATGCTAAAGCGCAAGAAGCTAAAGATGCTGGCGCTGATATTGTTGGTAGCGACGAATTTATAGATAAAATTAAAGCAGGTGAACTTAATTTTGAAAAATTGATCTGTACACCAGGTATGATGGTTAAACTTTCTAAGTTAGGTAAAGTTTTAGGACCAAAAGGATTAATGCCTAACCCAAAATTAGGATCTGTTTCGGAAGATGTTAAGCAAGCTGTAACAAATGCTAAATCTGGTCAAGCAGAAATTAGAAATGACAAAGATGGAAATATTGGTGTAAGCATAGGTAAAAAATCTTTTCATGACGATCAACTACTTAAGAATTTCCATGCTATTTTAGATACTTTAGAAAAAGAAAAAGGAAACTTAACTTTAAAAGGTGACTTAATAAAAAATACTTTTATAACATCAAGCATGGGTGTTTCGTATAAAGTTAAATTAGGAAAAGTTATATAGTTATGATGAATAAAGAACAAAAAAAGAATTATATTAGTGAAATGGAAACTCAGTTTCAGAATAATGAAGCTGTAATGGTAACTCACTACCAAGGTCTTACAATGTCTCAACTTGATGAGCTAAGAGGGCAAATGAGAGAACATGGTATTAAATTCACCATAACAAAAAATAGAATTACTAAAATTGCACTAGAAAAAACTAAGTGTAAGGAACTTTCGAATTTATTTACAGGAGCGACTGCAGTAGCTTTTTCTGATGATGCAATAATATCAGCTAGAATTTTATCTAAATTTGCAAAAACAAACGAGAGTTTAAAGCTTTTAGGTGGAATTATGGGTAACGAGGTACTAGACCAAGCTGCAGTTCAAAATGTAGCAAATTTACCGACACTTGATGAAGCAAGAGCTAACATTGTGGGAATTTTAGCTACACCAGCATCAAAATTAGTAAGTATTTTACTTGCACGATCCGAAAAAATGAGTAGTTTGAGCCCAGAAAATTCTTAAAAAACAACCTAAAGAGTAAAAAAAAATATGCCTGATCTAAATAAAATTATTGAAGACTTATCAAGTTTAACTGTTGTTGAAGCAGCTGAACTTTCAAAACAGCTTGAAGAAAAGTGGGGTGTTACAGCTATGGCTGCAGCAGCACCAGCAGCAGCAGCAGGTGGAGCGGCTGAAGAAGCAAAAGATGATTTTACAATCATGTTAATTTCTGCAGGTGATAAAAAAATTAATGTTATTAAAGAAGTTAGAGCAGCAACATCTTTAGGTCTTAAAGAAGCAAAAGATTTAGTTGAGGGTGCACCAAAAGAAGTTAAGTCTGGTGTAAACAAAAAAGATGCTGAAGAGATTAAGGCTAAGTTGGAAGCAGCTGGCGCAAAAGTAGAACTTAAATAAATTAATTAGAAAGATTTCATAACTGGTTAATTTATTAACCAGTGATTAGTAATAAATGCAATTATCTTTTACTCAAAAGAAAAATGTAAGAAAAAGCTTTGGAAAGCTTGCGGAAACTTTATCTATCCCAAATTTAATCGAAGTTCAAAAAAATTCATATAAACAACTTACTGACTTTGACAGTGAGGCTGGAGATTTATCAAAAGGGTTTGATAGAGTTTTTAAAAGTATTTTTCCAATAGAGGATTTAAACGATAAAGCAACATTAGAATATGTTTCTTATAGACTTGAAAAACCAAAATTTGATACTGAAGAATGTATTCAAAGAGGATTATCTTTTACGTCAGCATTAAAATGTACTTTGAGATTGGTTGTTTACGAAATTGATCAAGAAAATAATACTAAAGATATTTTATCTGCAAAAGAGCAGGAAGTTTATATGGGTGAAGTACCCATGATGACTGATAGTGGAACTTTCATAACAAACGGTGTTCAAAGAGTTGTTGTAAACCAAATGCACAGAAGTCCGGGTGTTTTCTTTGATCACGATAAAGGTAAATCACATGCGAGTGGTAAATTACTATTTAATTGTAGAGTTATTCCTAACAGAGGATCTTGGTTGGATTTAGAATACGATGTTAAAGATTTTTTATATTTTAAGATAGATAGAAAGAAAAAAATATTTGCTTCAACTCTTTTGATGGCTTTAGGTTTAACTAAATCTGAAATAGCTGATGAGTTTTATGATAAAGACACTTATTCGTTTGATGCAAAAACAGATAAATGGAAAACAAAATTTAATCCTGAAAATTACAAAGCAAAAAATTTTTCTGAAGAAGTTACTGATGCTAAAACTGGCAATGTTGTAATCAAGCTTGGTGATAAAATTAATTTTTTAACTGCTAAAAAGTTAGCTTCTGATGGGCTTAAAGATATTCTTGTATCTCAAGAATCTTTAATTGGAAAATATTTACATAATGAAGTTAAAGTTAGTGACGATGAGGAAGAGGGGACTTTTGGAATTGGTACTGAGCTAAATGACACTATTATTAAACAAATTTTAGAAGCTAACATTAACTCAATTGAAATTTCTATTACAAATTCTATTAATAAAGGCCCTTATTTATTAACAACAATTTTAAATGATAAAAATAATTCTAAAAATGATGCAATTACAGAAATTTACAAGGTTTTAAGACCAGGTGAACCACCAACAGTTGAGATTGCTACACAAATATTTAACAACCTTTTCTTTAGTTCAGATAGATATGACCTTTCTGATGTTGGTAGAGTTAAGATGAATTCACGATTGAGTCTTGAGTGTTCTGATAAAATTACAATTTTAAGAAATGACGACATAATTGCCATTGTTCATAAAATGTTAGATTTAAGAGATGGTAAAGATGAAGTCGATGACATTGATCATTTGGGTAACAGAAGAGTACGATCTGTTGGTGAGCTTGTTGAAAATCAAGCGCGTATTGGTGTTTATAGAATGGAAAGAGCGATTAAAGAAAAAATGACAACTCTTGATGTTGAATCTGCAATGCCACAAGATTTAATTAACGCAAAACCATTAACAGTTTCCCTTAAAGATTTTTTTGTAAGTTCACAACTTTCACAATTTATGGATCAAACAAATCCATTATCTGAAATTACTCACAAAAGAAGAGTTTCAGCTTTAGGACCAGGTGGTCTAACTAGAGAACGAGCTGGGTTTGAAGTACGTGACGTTCACCCAACTCACTATGGAAGAATTTGCCCAATTGAAACACCTGAAGGACCAAATATCGGTTTGATTAATAGTTTATCAACTTATGCTAAAATTAATAAATACGGTTTCATTGAGAGCCCTTATAAAAAAGTTCAAAACGGTGTAGTTCAAGATAAAGTTGAATATCTTTCAGCGATGGAAGAAACAAAATACACAATCGCACAAGCCAATGCAAAAATAGATAAAAATGGAAAAATTTTAGAAGAGCTTGTTCCTTGTAGAGAAAATTTAAACTTCGTTTTATCAAATCCAAGTAAAATTGATTATATTGATGTTTCACCTAAACAGTTGGTTTCTGTTGCAGCTTCTCTAATTCCTTTTTTAGAAAATGACGATGCGAACAGAGCTCTAATGGGATCTAACATGATGAGACAAGCAGTTCCTTTATTAAAACCGGAGTCTCCTTTGGTTGGCACTGGAATTGAAAGTGATGTAGCTCTTGACTCAGGTGTAACTATTGTTGCTAGTCGTGATGGTACTGTTGATAAAATTGATGGTAAAAGAATTGTAATTAAAGCAACTGAAGAAACAGATTTCACAAAATCAGGTGTAGATATTTATAACTTGCAAAAATTTAAAAGATCAAACCAAAATACATGCATTAACCAAAAACCACTTGTTAGAGTAGGTGATAAAGTTAAATCAGGAGATATTATTGCTGATGGGCCATCTACTAAACTAGGTGAATTAGCACTTGGAAAAAATGTGACAGTAGCATTTATGCCTTGGCAAGGTTACAATTTTGAAGATTCTATTTTAATTTCAGAAAGATGTGTTACTGACGATGTATTTACATCAGTTCATATTGTTGAATATGAAGTTATGGCTAGAGATACAAAGTTAGGTGAAGAGGAAATCACTAGAGATATTCCAAACGTAAATGAAGAAGCACTAAAAAATCTTGATGAATCTGGTATTGTTTACATTGGTGCTGAAGTAAAAGCTGGAGATATATTGGTTGGTAAAGTTACTCCAAAAGGAGATTCAGCATCTGGACCTGAAGAAAAATTATTAAGATCTATTTTTGGTGAAAAAGCAATCGATGTAACTGATACATCATTAAAAATGTCTAGAGGAAGCAGTGGAACGATTGTTGATGTTAGAGTATTTAATAGACATGGTATAGAAAAAGATGAAAGATCCATAACAATTGAAAGAGCAGAAATTGAGACTGTTCAACAAGATAAAATTGTAGAGGAAGAAATTTTAGAGAGAAGCATAAAGCAAAGAGCTAATCAGATTTTATCTGGAGCTTCTTTAACCAAAAAAGTAAAAGACTTAGATGAAGGTACTAAACTTGATCTTGAGACAATTAATAAGATCAATATTAATGATGTATTCAAAATAACAGTAGGAAATGTTAATGATGAGGCAAGTATTGCTCAATTAAAAGATCAATACAATCAAGCAAAGCAAGATATTCAAGAAAGATTTGAAGATAAGGTTTTAAAAATTAGAAGTGGCGATGATTTATTACCAAGTGTGATGAAAATGGTAAAAGTTTTCGTTGCAATTAAGAGAAGATTAAGACCTGGTGATAAAATGTCAGGAAGACATGGAAACAAGGGTGTTGTCAGTAAAATCGTACCTGTGGAAGATATGCCTTACAGAGAAGATGGAAGACCAGTTGATATTGTATTAAATCCACTTGGGGTCCCAAGTCGTATGAACGTAGGTCAAATCCTGGAAACTCACCTTGGTTGGGCTTGTAAAGAATTTGGTGAGGAAGTTAAAAGATTAGTAAATGAAAATAATAAGAAATTTGAAAAAACTGAAAAGATTTCATCATTCTTAAAATCTGTTTATGGTAATGAAGTGTTTGATGGTGGAATTGATAAGTTAAATAAAACTGAATTTAGAGACTTATGTGAAAACTTACAAAATGGTATAGCTATTTCAACCCCTGTATTTGATGGTGCAAAAGAAAAAGACGTTTCTGAAATGCTTGAATTAGCAAAATTACCAACTTCTGGTCAAACTATTTTATGGGATGGTAGAACAGGTGAAATGTTTGATAGACCTGTAACAGTTGGTATTATCTATATGCTTAAACTGCATCACTTAGTTGAGGATAAAATTCACGCAAGATCTACTGGTCCTTATAGTCTTGTTACTCAACAGCCTCTGGGTGGTAAAGCGCAACTTGGTGGACAAAGATTTGGTGAAATGGAAGTGTGGGCTCTTGAAGCTTATGGAGCTTCATATACATTACAAGAAATTTTAACAGTTAAGTCAGACGATGTTGCTGGAAGAGTTAAAGTTTACGAAACAATTGTTAAAGGTGAGGAGAATTTTGAATCTGGAATTCCAGAATCATTCAACGTTCTAGTTAAAGAAATTAAATCATTAGCACTAAACATAGAGTTAAATTAAATATGAAAAAAGAATTAACAGATTTATTTAAAAATAGTGAAATTTCTGAAGCGCAAAATTTTAATAGCATTAAAATTACTTTAGCTAGCCCTGAAAAAATTAAATCTTGGACATACGGCGAGATTAAAAAACCTGAAACTATTAACTACAGAACTTTTAGACCAGAAAAAGATGGTTTGTTTTGTGCTAGAATTTTTGGACCGATAAAAGATTACGAATGTTTGTGTGGTAAATACAAGCGTATGAAGTTTAGAGGAATTATTTGTGAAAAATGTGGAGTTGAAGTAACAAAATCTAATGTAAGAAGAGAAAGAATGGGTCATATAAACCTTGCTACTCCTGTTGCACACATTTGGTTTTTAAAATCTTTACCTAGTAGAATTTCATTAGCTGTTGACATGAAGCTAAAAGAGGTTGAAAGAGTTCTTTATTTTGAAAACTTCATAGTTATTGAGCCTGGTTTAACGGGTCTTCAAAAAAACCAATTACTTAACGAAGAAGAATTAGCAAAATACCAAGACGAGTTTGGTGAAGAATCATTCGAAGCTGGTATAGGTGCTGAAGCAATTTTATCTATTCTTAAATCAATGGATCTTGAACTTGAAAGAAAGCTTTTAATTAATACAATTAAAGAAACAAAATCAAAAGTTAACGAAGAAAGATCAATTAAAAGACTTAAATTAATAGAATCATTTATAGAAACTGGCCAAAAGCCAGAATGGATGATTTTAACTGTGATACCAGTTATACCACCTGAATTAAGACCTTTAGTTCCATTAGATGGCGGAAGATTTGCCACATCAGATCTTAATGATCTTTATAGAAGAGTTATAAACAGAAATAACCGTCTTAAGAGATTGATGGATTTAAAAGCTCCTGACATTATTGTTAGAAATGAAAAAAGAATGCTTCAAGAGTCTGTTGATGCTTTATTTGATAATGGTCGTAGAGGAAGAGTAATTACTGGAACTGGTAAACGTCCACTTAAATCTCTGGCTGAGATGCTTAAGGGTAAACAGGGTAGATTTAGACAAAACTTATTAGGAAAAAGAGTAGATTATTCAGGAAGATCGGTAATTGTTGTAGGGCCAGACCTTAAATTGCATGAGTGTGGTTTACCTAAGAAAATGGCTTTAGAATTATTTAAACCGTTTTTGTATGCTAGATTAAATAAATTAGGATTAGCTTCTACAATTAAACAAGCAAAAAAATTAGTAGAAAAAGAAACCAATGCGGTTTGGGATGCATTAGAACTTATTGTAAGAGAGCACCCAGTTTTATTAAACCGTGCACCAACGCTTCACAGACTTGGGGTTCAAGCTTTTGAACCTAAGTTGATTGAAGGAGATGCAATTGAACTACACCCATTATGTTGTGCAGCCTTTAATGCTGACTTTGATGGTGATCAAATGGCCGTTCACGTTCCTTTAAGTTTAGAGGCCCAACTAGAAGCAAGAATTTTAATGTTATCAACAAATAACATCTTAAGTCCATCAAATGGAAAACCTATCATAGTACCGAGTCAGGATATGATTTTAGGTCTATACTATTTATCTCAAGCGCCTTTTCAAACTGAAAAGCCAGATGGTTACTTCATAAATAATGATGAAATTGAACATGCCTTATCAACAGATCAAATAAAAGTTCACTCTACTATTGTTTCTAGATTTGAAACATTAGATGAGAAAGGCAACAAAAGAGTTGAAAAACACACAACGACTGCTGGAAGATTTTTATTAGCTAATTTACTGCCAAAACATAAAGACATTACTTTTTCAATGATTGATAGATTGCTTCCTAAAAAAACGGTTTCAGAAATTATTGATAGTGTTTTCAGGTTTTGTGGTCAAAAAACTACAGTTATATTTTGTGATCATTTAAAAGATTTAGGTTTCAAGCATGCATTTAAAGCAGGTATTTCTTTTGGTAAAGATGATTTGGTTATTCCAGCAAATAAAGGAAAACTAATTGATGATACTAAAAAATTAATTGCTGATTATGAAAATCAATATTCAGAAGGTTTAATTACCAGAGGTGAAAAATACAACAAAGTTGTTGATGCCTGGTCAAAATGTACAGACAAAGTTGCTGGTGAAATGATGAGAGGGATTTCGGCTACGGAAAGTACTCCTGATGGCATGAAAATTAACTCCGTATTTATGATGGCGGATAGTGGAGCCAGAGGTTCAGCTGCACAAATGAAACAGTTGGCTGGTATGAGAGGTCTTATTGCAAAACCATCTGGTGAAATTATCGAAACTCCAATTATTTCTAACTTCAAAGAAGGTTTAACTGCCTTAGAATATTTTAATTCAACACACGGAGCCAGAAAAGGCTTAGCTGATACAGCTCTTAAGACTGCAAGCTCAGGCTATCTAACTAGAAGACTTTGTGACGTAGCTCAAGACCTTACAATTTCTAAAATTAAGTGTGATAATCCAGGGTTTATTGAGTTAGCAGAAATTCTTGAAGGCGGAAATGTTGTTGTTAGTTTATCAGAAAGAGCACTTGGTAGAGTTACGGCTTTTGATGTAAAAAATCCTATTACTGGTGAAGTGGTTATTAAAAAAGAAACTATGATTGATGAATCTGGTTGTGATAAAATTGATGCAGCTGGTGTTAAATTTATCAAAGCTTATTCAGTTATGACTTGTAGCTCTAAACTTGGTGTTTGTGCTACTTGTTATGGAAGAGATCTGTCTAGAGGAAAAATGGTTCATGTTGGTGAAGCAATAGGTATGATTTCAGCTCAATCAATCGGTGAACCTGGTACTCAGTTAACAATGAGAACCTTCCACGTTGGTGGTACTGCTTCTGTTAAACAAGAATCTCAGATTGTAACGAAAACAGCTGGAACTTTAAAAATTATAAACTCCAACTTATTAGAAGATTCAAAGAAAAATTCAATTGTAATGGGAAGAAACACTCAACTATCAATTGAAGATGATAATGGTGTTCAAGTTGCAATCTACAAAGTGGCTTATGGATCAAAATTATTTTTTCAAAATGGAGATAAAGTAAAAACAAATGAAAAAATTTGTGAGTGGGATCCTTATACAACTCCAGTTATAGCAGAGAAAAGTGGTATAGCTGGTTATGTAGATTTAATTGACGGTGTTTCTATTCAAGAGACAACTGATGATGCTACTGGAATTTCTTCTAAGTCCGTTGTTGATTGGAGAGCACAATCTAAAAATACAGATTTAAAACCAAGAATTACTTTAAGAGATGAAAAAGGAAATGTAATTAAGAAAGCTGATGATAATGAGGCAAGATACTATCTAGTTCCGGATTCAATTCTTTCCGTTAAAGATGGTCAAAAGATATTTGCTGGTGATATAATCGCAAGACTTCCAAAAGAAACAACTAAAACAAAAGATATTACTGGAGGATTACCACGTGTAGCAGAATTGTTTGAGGCTAGAAAAGCTAAAGATAGTGCAATTATTGCTGAGAATGATGGTCAAGTATTATTTGGTAAAGAAGTAAGAGGAAAACAAAGAATTTCAATTCAACCAGAGAATGGCGAGCCTTCAAATTACTTAATACCTAAAGGTAAACATATTAACTTTAATCAAGGTGAGAAAATTAAAAAGGGTGAGTACTTATTAGACGGTCAGCCTTTACCTCATGATATTTTGAGAATTTTAGGAATTAAAGATTTAACGGAATATTTTGTTAATCAGGTTCAAGAAGTTTATAGATTACAAGGTGTAATTATTAATGACAAACATATTGAAACAATCTTAAGACAAATGCTTAAAAAAGTTGAAGTTAAAGAATCTGGAGATTCGTCTTACTTACCTGGTGAAATGATTGATAGAATTAAGTTTGATAATGCAAATGAAAAACTTGTTGCCGAAGGAAAAAATCCAGCATCTGGTGAAAGAGTTTTAATGGGTATTACTAAAGCTTCACTTCAAACTGAGTCATTTATCTCCGCTGCTTCATTCCAAGAAACTACAAGAGTTTTAACTGATGCTGCGATTAAAGGTAAAGTTGACCCTTTAAATGGCTTAAAAGAGAACGTTATTGTAGGTAGATTGGTCCCAGCTGGAACCGGTCACATCAAGAACAAATGGAATAAGAATGCCATTGATGCTGACAATAAATTCTTAGCTGAGCAAGAAACAATTGAGCCTTTAGAAGCTACAGAAACTCCAGCAAATTAATAAAAAAAACACTTTTATCTTGTAGTTTTAGTTTGACAATCAGAGATTTAATAGTATTTTGACGCTGTTTTTGGTTGGAATGTAGTACCTACTTTACGGAACTAAACGCTGCCACAAAATAACCTGTCAGTTATTTTCATTCAAAAATATATTAATTAATTAAAAAAATTTATGCCAACTATTAATCAGTTGTTAAGAAAAAAAAGAATCAAACCTGTTGCTAGGAATAAAGTTCCTGCACTTCAGAAGCAACCTTTGAAAAGAGGTGTTTGTGTAAAAGTTTACACAACAACTCCTAAAAAACCCAACTCTGCATTAAGAAAAGTTGCCAGAGTTAGGCTATCAAATGGTTTTGAGGTTACAGCTTACATTGGTGGTGAAGGTCATAACCTACAAGAACACTCAGTTGTTTTAATTAGGGGTGGTCGTGTAAAAGATTTACCTGGTGTTCGTTATCATATTCTTAGAGGAAACCTAGACACACAAGGTGTTGCAAATAGAAAGAAACGTAGATCTTTGTATGGAACTAAAAAAGGTAAATAATTATGTCTAGAAAGAAAACACAACCTAAAAAAGTTGTTACTCCAGACCCAATATTTAATTCTACAATAATCCCTAAATTAATTAACTCAATAATGTATGATGGCAAAAAAGTAGTTGCTGAAAAAATTGTTTACGAAGCTATAGAAAAGATTAAATCAAAAACAAAAGAAGAGCCCATTAATGTTTTTAATGAAGCGATAAATAATATTAAACCCACTGTAGAAGTTAGATCGCGTAGAGTAGGTGGTGCAACTTATCAAGTTCCTGTTGAAGTTAAAACTAAACGTGCACAAGCTCTAGCAATTAGATGGCTAGTTGATGCGTCTAGAAAAAGAAAAGACAAACACATGTCAGATAAAATTTTTAACGAACTGTATGATGCTTATGAAAAAAAAGGTTCTGCAGTTAAAAAAAGAGAAGATGTACATAAAATGGCAGAGTCAAATAAAGCTTTTGCTCATTTTAGGTGGTAATAAATTATGGCTAGAACACATACATTAAATAAATATAGAAACATTGGTATCATGGCTCACATTGATGCTGGGAAAACTACTACCACTGAAAGAATTTTATATTACACAGGAAAAAGTCATAAAATCGGTGAAGTACATGATGGTGCTGCAACAATGGATTGGATGGAGCAAGAACAAGAAAGAGGTATTACGATTACTTCTGCAGCAACAACTTGTTTCTGGAATGATCATAGAATTAATATTATCGACACTCCTGGACACGTTGACTTTACGATTGAAGTAGAGAGATCATTAAAAGTTTTAGATGGTGCTGTTTGTGTTTTTGATGGTGTGGCTGGTGTAGAGCCTCAATCTGAAACAGTGTGGAGACAGGCTGATAAGTATAAAGTTCCAAGAATTTGTTTTGTGAACAAGCTAGATAGGACTGGGGCTGACTTTTATAGATGTGTTGAAATGATTAAGGAAAGATTGGGCTGTAAACCATTAGCAATTCAAATTCCTATTGGTATTGAAGCAGATTTATCTGGTGTAGTTGACTTAGTTAAAATGAAAGCTCAAGTTTGGAAAAATGAAGCTCTAGGTGCTGAGTGGGAATACAAAGAAATTCCTGATGATTTAAAAGAAATTTCACAAAAATACAGAACTGAATTAGTTGAAATGGCTGTAGAGCAAGATGAAAAATTAATGGAAGCTTACCTAAATGGGGAAGAGATCAAAGAAGAAGATTTGGTAAAATGTATAAGAAAAGGAACGTTAAATTTTAGTTTTGTTCCAATAACTACTGGTTCAGCTTTTAAAAACAAAGGTGTTCAACCCTTACTTGACGCTGTAATAAACTATTTACCAAGCCCGATCGATATTGGATCTATTAATGGAACTAAACCTGGTAGTGAAGATGTTGTTGAAATGAAATTTGAAGATGGCACAGGATTTTCTGCATTAGCATTTAAAGTTGCTAATGACCCATTTGTTGGTTCATTAACTTTTATTAGAATTTACTCAGGAACAATTAGAACTGGAACTGCCGTTTATAATACTTCAAAAGATAAAGAAGAAAGAGTTGGTAGAATGCTTTTAATGCATGCAAACTCGAGAGAAGATATTAAAGAAGCAAACACTGGAGACATTGTTGCTTTAGCTGGTTTAAAATATACAATAACAGGGCACACACTTTGTGATGAAGCTAATCCTGTTTTACTGGAGCCTATGGAGTTCCCAGATCCTGTAATCGAAATTGCTGTTGAACCTAAGACAAAAGCTGACCAAGAAAAAATGGGTGAAGCATTAGGAAGATTAGCTAAAGAAGATCCATCATTTAGAGTTACTTCTGATGAAGAATCTGGCCAAACTATTATTAAAGGAATGGGGGAGCTACACCTAGATATTATTGTCGATAGAATGAAAAGAGAATTTAATGTAGAGGCAAATGTTGGTGCTCCTCAAGTTGCTTATAGAGAAACATTACAAAATGCTTCAGAATTTGAATATACTCATAAAAAACAAAGTGGTGGCGCTGGTCAGTTTGCAAAAGTTAAACTTTTGGTCGAGCCACAAGAACCTGGTGCAGGTAGATCTGTCGAAAGCAAAATTAAAGGTGGTGCAATTCCCAAAGAATTTATTCCTGGTGTTGAAAAAGGAATTGAAACAATTTCAGACGGTGGAATTTTAGCAGGATTTCCAATGATTGATTATAAAGTTACAATTTTAGATGGATTACACCATGATGTTGACTCAAGTGTTCTTGCATTTGAATTAGCAGGTAGAGCTTGTTTCAAAGAAGCTTGTACTAGAGGAACTTTAAAATTATTAGAACCAGTTATGAGAGTTGAAGTTGTTACACCTGAAGATTACATGGGTGATGTTATTGGTGACCTAAATAGTAGAAGAGGCCAAATCAGCACTCAAGAACAAAGAGGAAATGCAACAGTGATTACTGCTATGGTTCCTTTAGCTAATATGTTTGGATATATAAATAGCTTAAGATCGATGTCTCAAGGTAGAGCCCAGTATTCAATGTTTTTTGATCATTATTCTAAAGTCCCACAAAACGTACAGGATGAAGTAACTAAGAAAATTGCAGGCTAATTATTATGGAAAAACAAAACATAAGAATAAAATTAAGAGCTTACGACAATAAGATTTTAGATGCTTCTACAGAAGAGATTGTTAATACTGTAAAAAGAACAGGTGCTACTATCAAAGGACCAATTCCATTACCAACAAGAATTGAAAGATATACAGTTCTTAAAGGTCCTCACATTGATAAAAAAAGTAGAGAACAATTTGAAACTAGAACACATAAAAGATTGATTGATATTATTGAGCCTACACCACAAACTGTAGAAGCTTTAATGAAACTAGACTTAGCATCTGGTGTTGATGTGGAGATAAAAATTTAATTATGATTGAGATTGCATTAGTTGGAAAAAAAATTGGTATGACTAGAGAGTTCTATAAAACAGGACGTTTAGTTCCTGTGACTGTTATTAAAATGGAAAAAGCTAGAGTAATTCAAGTTATAGATGAAGAAAAACGTGGATACAAAGCTGTGCAATTAGGGTTTGGCAAAATTAAAGCATCTAAACTTACAAAAGCAATGAAAGGCTTTTATGCAAAGAAAAATACAGAAGCTAAGAAAAAATTAAAAGAATTTAGAGTTAAAGATACAGAATTATATAAAGAAGGTAATGAATTTGGCCTTGAAATATTTAATGAAGTTAAGTTTGTTGACACAACTTCAAAAACTATTGGTAAAGGTTTTGCTGGTGCCATGAAGAGACACAACTTTGGTGGATTAAGAGCTACACACGGTGTTTCTGTATCACATAGATCTCATGGATCTACTGGGCAAAGACAAGATCCTGGTAAAGTTTTTAAAGGTAAAAAGATGGCTGGTCATATGGGTGACAGAGTTAGAACTATGCAAAATTTAGAAATTATTAAGACAGATATTGAAAATGAATTGTTATATTTAAAAGGATCGATCCCAGGTTCAAAAAATACTGAAATCTTAGTTAAAAAGTCAGTGAAAGTTATAAATAAAATGACAATTAATGAAAAAATTGCTGCTGCTGAAGAAGCTAAAAAAACACCAGATAAAAAGAAAAAATAATGAAAATTGATAAATTAAACTTAGACGGTAAAAAAGATTCTATTGAAGTTTTAGATAAGATCTTCTCAGCTAAAATTAATAAAAGATTGGTTGATAACGTATTATTTAAAACTAATGCTAATTACAAAGGTAGACACGCAAAAACAAAACAACAGAATGAAATTACTGGATCTACATCAAAAATTTATGCTCAAAAAGGAACTGGTGGAGCAAGACACGCAAGTAGAAAAGCACCTATCTTTGTTGGTGGTGGTGTAGCTCATGGGCCTAAAGGTGAATTAGCTTACAAAAAAAGAAAATTAAATAAAAGTGAAAAAAAACTTAGTATAGCTTCACTAATTACTGAAAAGAACAAGCTTAATAACTTGATAATTTTTAGTGATTTTGGAAATGAAATAAAAAAAACTAAAGAAATGCATTCAATTGTTAAAAAATTTGAAATTACGAATTCATTAATTATTTTAGATAAATTATCTAAAGAAAAAATTGAAAAATCAGTTAGAAATATTCCAAATGTTAAAGTAACGGATATTAATCATTTCAGTGCATTTGATATTATAAAGTTTAAAAAAGTAGTCTTTACAGAAAGCTCAGTTAAAGAACTAGAAAAGAGATATTCTTAATATGGATAAAATACACTTATACGATAAAATTCTATCACCAATGGTTACTGAGAAAACTACTAATTTGTCAGAACAAAATAAAATTGTTTTTAAAGTACCAAGAGCTGCTAACAAAACTAACTTAAAGAAAAACATTGAAAAAATTTTTAAAGTAAATGTTACGAAAATAAATATTATCAATAAACAAAATCGAACAAAAGTAACTAGAGGTAAGAAAGTTAATGTTCAAGGTTATAAAAAAGCAATAGTGACACTAAAAAAAGGTCAAAGTATCGATCTAACATCAGGAATTTAAAAAATGGCATTAAAAACATTCAAACCGTATACAAAATCAACAAGAGGAACAATTTTAGTTGATAGAACAGGCCTTTGGAAAGGTAAACCATTTAAAGCTTTAGTTGAGCCAAAAAATACAATGCGTGGAAGAAATAATAATGGGCACATAACTTCTCGTAACATGTCAGGTGGTGGACATAAGAAGATGTATAGATTGGTTGATTTTTATAGAAAAAAAATTGATATGCCAGGTAACGTTGAAAGAATTGAATATGACCCAAACCGATCTTGCTACATTATGTTAGTTAAGTTTGATGATGGGCAACATTTTTACTACTTAGCACCACAAAAGATTAAAGTAGGTGATAAAGTTGAAAATGGAACAGAAAAAGAAATTAAAGTTGGAAACTGTATGCCACTTAGAGATATTCCAGTTGGTATAAATATCCACAATGTAGAGTTAAAACCTGGAGCTGGTGGAAAAATAGCCAGATCTGCAGGTACATCAGTTACAATCAGTGGTTTAGATGGAAATTACTCATTAATTAAAATGACTTCTGGAGAAGTTAGAAAAATTGATTCTAGATGCATGGCAACAATTGGTGTGCTTTCAAACCCAGATCAAAAAAACATTAAGATTGGTAAAGCAGGAAGATCAAGATGGCTTGGTAGAAGGCCTCATACTAGAGGAGTTGTGATGAATCCAGTTGATCACCCACACGGAGGTGGTGAAGGTAAAACTGCAGGTGGAAGACACCCAGTATCCCCTACAGGCCAATCAGCAAAAGGATTAAAAACTAGAGATAATAAAAGTACAGACAAATTTATAGTTAGAAGAAGAAATAATAGGAAGGATTCTAAAAAATAATGGCTAGATCAGTGTGGAAAGGACCTTTTGTTGAAGAAAGCTTAATTAAAAAAGTTGAAAAACAAAAATTAGATCCAAAAAAAATGCCTATTAAAACTTGGTCAAGAAAATCAACAATTATTCCTGAGTTTATAGGGGTTAGTTTTTTAATTTATAATGGCAAAAAATTTATTCCAGTTACTATATCTGAAGATATGGTGGGTCATAAACTAGGTGAATTTTCACCAACTAGAACATTTTTTGGACATACACCAGCTGAAAAAAAAGGCAAACCAGCTGAGAAGAAGAAATAATTATGAATAAAAAAAAGAAAATTAACAGAACTAAAGTAGATACAGTTAGATCTGTAAACAACAATATTAGATCTAGTGTTAGAAAGCTTAATCCATTACTTAAAGCAATTGTTGGAAAAAAAGTTGATGTAGCTATTAGAGAACTGCAATTTTCAGCAAAAAGAATTACTAGAGAAATAAGAAAAACAGTTTCATCAGCTGTTGCTAATGCTGAAAACAACAATCAATACGATATAGACAAATTAATTGTTAAAGAAGCATACTGTGGAAAAAAAGTTGTTATGAAAAGATTTAGACCTAGAGCAAAAGGTAGAGCAGCACCAATTTTAAAACCTTATTCAACTATTACAATTATATTATCAGAAGCAAAACAAATGGAGAGTCATGGGTCAAAAAGTTAATCCTGTTGGTTTCAGACTAGGTGTAAACAGAGGTTGGGATTCTGTCTGGTACGCAAAAAAGAAAGATTTTGGAAATTATCTTATCGAAGATTTTAAGATCAGAGCATATATCAAGAAAAATGTTGTCAATTCTGGTGTATCTAAAGTTATGATAGAGAGAACCTCTAATAAATGTTTTGTTACTATTTACACGTCAAGACCAGGTTTTGTAATTGGGAAAAAAGGTAGTGATATTGATAAAATTAAAAACAATTTATCTAAATTTACTAACAATGAAGTAACTCTTAATATTAAAGAAGTTAAAAAACCTGAAACAAATGCTTATTTAGTTGCTGAAAATATAGCACAACAATTAGTTAAAAGAATATCTTACAGAAGAGCCATGAAGAGAGCTATGCAATCATGTTTAAGACTTGGTGCAAAAGGTATTAAAGTTTCTATTAGTGGTAGACTAGGTGGTAATGAAATAGCTAGAACTGAATGGTTAAGAGAAGGAAGTATACCATCACATACCCTAAGAGCAGATATTGATTATGCGGAAGCTGAAGCATTAACAACATTTGGTATTATTGGAATAAAAATATGGATTTATAAAGGTGAAGTATTTGCTAGAGAATTTAGCCAAGAAACTAACAAGATAGTTCCAAAAGAGGTTAAAGTATAATTATGCTACAGCCAGTCAGAACAAAATACAGAAAAGCACATAAAGGAAGAATCCATGGGACAGCTACACGTGCTAGCAGGATTAACTATGGATCTTTTGCATTAAAAGCTATGGCGCCAGAGAGAATTATAGGAAAACAAATAGAAGCTGCTAGGGTTGCTTTAACAAGACACATGAAAAGACAGGGACGTGTTTGGACTAGAATTTTTCCTAATATACCAGTTTCAAAAAAACCTGTTGAAGTGCGTATGGGTAAAGGTAAAGGAGCTCCTGAATATTGGGCTTGTAGAGTTAAACCAGGTAGAATTTTATTTGAAATTGATGGTGTTTCAGAGACAATAGCAAAAGAAGCGCTTTATAAAGCTTCAGCTAAACTACCCATAAAAACAAAATTTATTAAGAGATTTGCATAATATGAAAAAACAAGAAATTAAAAAACTATCTAAAGACGAAGTTATCAAAAATATTGATAAATTAAAAAAAGATTTATTTAACTTTAGATTTCAAAAAATTAATTCACAAGTTACAGATCCATCTAAAATTGGACAAACTAAAAAAACTATAGCTAGATTAAAAACTACACTAAAAGGAAAATTAAATGCCTAAAAAAATATTAACTGGAGTAGTGACAAGCGATAAACCAAACAAAACTATAACTGTATCTGTTGAAAGAAAATATTCACACCCAGTATTAAAAAAAGTAGTTAAAGTTAGAAAAAAATATAACGCACACGATGAAAATAATAAATTTAAAACTGGAGACATAGTGTCAATTATTGAATGTAAGCCTTTTTCTAAAAATAAAAAATTTCAAGTAATGGATGGATCTAAATGATACAGGTACAAACTGAATTATTAGTAGCTGATAACACTGGAGCCAAAAGAATAGAATGTATTAAAGTTTTAGGTGGTTCTAAGCGTAGATACGCAAGTATTGGTGATACCATCGTTATTGCAGTTAAAGAAGCATTACCTAAAGGAAAAGTTAAAAAAGGTTCTGTTCATAAGGCTGTTGTAGTTAGAGTTAAAAAAGGAATTCATAGAGAAGATGGATCTAAAGTTAGATTTGACAATAATGCAGCTGTTTTAGTTGATGATAAAGGTGAGCCAGTGGGGACTAGGATATTTGGTCCAGTAACAAGAGAATTAAGAAGTAGAGGTCAAATGAAAATAATTTCATTGGCTCCAGAGGTTTTATAAATGATTAAAAAAGGATTAAAAGTTAGAGTTTTAACTGGAAGAGATAAAAAAAAAGAGGGTGAGGTTATTGAAATCGACAGACCTAATAACAGAGCAAAAGTTCAAGGAATTAATATTGTGAAAAAGCATGTTAAAACTACAAAAGAAAAGAAAGGTGGGATAATCTCTAAAGAGAGCTTCATTCACATTTCAAACCTTAAACTTATTGACGAAAAAACTAAAAAAAAAACTGAGGCTAAGAAATAATGATACCTAGATTAAAAGAACTTTATTATAAAGAAATCCAACCACAACTTAAGGAAACGCTTGGATATAAAAATACTTATATGGGGCCAAAAGTTCAAAAAGTTGTTATTAACATGGGTCTTGGTCTTGATGGCGCTGATGCAAAAATTATGAAATCTACTGAAGAAGATTTAGGAAAAATTACAGGTCAAAAACCAACTGTGACTAAATTTAAAAAATCAGTAGCCAACTTTAAAACTAGAAAAGGTACAAACGCTGGATTAAAAGTTACTTTAAGAGGTAACAAAATGTATGAATTTATAGATAGACTTGTAAACATTGCCTTACCAAGAATTAAAGACTTTAGAGGTTTATCTCCAAAAGGCTTTGATAAGTTTGGTAATTATACGTTTGGTATTAAAGAACATATAATTTTTCCAGAAGTTAACTTTGATAGAATTGACAAAATTAGAGGTCTTGATGTTGTTGTTGTGATCTCTGCTTTAAATAAAGATCATAGTTTTGCTCTTTTAGAAAAATTAAATTTTCCATTTATTAAAAAAGGAGACAATTAAGAATGGCTAAAGTAAGCGCAGTAAATAAAAACAATAAAAGAATTAAACTTTCTGATAGGCTTTTCAAAAAAAGACAAGCATTAAAGAAAATTATAATGGATAAAAAAATATCATTAGAAGAAAGATTTAAAGCACAGCAAAAGCTTTCAAACTTACCTCGTAATTCAGCAAAAAATAGAGTTATGAATAGATGTCAAATTACTGGAAGACCACATGGTGTTTACAGAAAATTAAAAATATCAAGAATAGCCTTAAGAGACTTGGGACTGCATGGATTAATTCCTGGCATGACTAAGTCGAGTTGGTAGAAAGGATAATATGAGTTTAAGTGACCCAATAGGGGATATGATAGCAAGAATAAAAAATGCTCAAGTGAGAAATCACAAGAAAGTAGCATTACCTTCTTCTAACTTTAAGGTTAAGATTGCAGATATTCTTAAAAGTGAAGGATTTATAAAGGATTATAAAATTGAATCTGAAAATAATAAACCTACATTATCAGTAGACTTAAAATATTATTCTGGAAACCCTGTTATTAGTACTTTCGAGAGAGTGTCAAAGCCTGGTAGAAGAATATTTTCAAGTGCTGATAGTTTACCAAAAATCAATGGTGGACTGGGTATAGCTATTGTATCTACGCCAAAAGGTGTAATGACTGATATTGAAGCTAGAAAACAAAAAGTTGGTGGCGAAATAATTTGTAAGGTATTTTAATGTCTAAAATTGGTAAAATAAGTATTTCAATCCCTGAAAAAGTTAAAGCAGTACTTTCTGGTAATGTTCTTAACATTGAGGGACCATTAGGTAAAAAATCACTTAATATTGATCTTGAAATGTTTAATCTTGATATTACCGAAGGAAAAGAAATATCTATTAATCCTAAAGTAAAGGATCAAAACTCAAAAAGATTATGGGGCATGAATAGAAGCTTAATCAATAATGCTGTTATCGGTTCAAGCACTGGCTATGAAAAAATTCTTGAGCTAGTTGGTGTTGGTTATAGAGCTGCATTAAAAGATAAACAGTTAAATTTACAATTAGGTTATAGTCATGATATTAATTTTGATATTCCTGAGGGAATTAAAATTGTTGTTGAAAAACAGACTGTAGTTAAAGTTAGTGGATCTGATAAACAGCAAGTAGGTATGGTTGTTTCAAAAATTAAAGCCTTTAGAAAACCAGAGCCATATAAAGGCAAAGGTATTAGAGAGCAAGGTCAATACATTCTAAGAAAAGAAGGGAAAAAGAAATAATGAAATTAAACACCATTCAAAGAAAGAAATTTAGAGTAACTGGTAAATTAAAAAAAGTTGCATCATCTGATAGATTAAGACTGAGCATATCAAGATCTGCAAAAAATATTTCAGCTCAAATTATTGATGATGTTAAAAACATTACTTTAGTGTCATGCTCTTCTATTGAAAAAGATTTTCGTTCTATGGACAAAGTAAATAAAACAGAAATTTCTAAAATAGTAGCAGAGAAACTAGCAAAGAAAGCTCAAGAAAAAAAAATATCTAAGATATTTTTTGATAGAGGTATATACAAATACCACGGCAGAGTTAAAGTTTTTGCTGAAACATTACGTAAAAATGGAATGGAATTTTAATTATGGATTTTAAAGATAAAAAAGACGATGGTATTTTAGAAAAACTAGTTCACATCAACAGAATTACCAAAGTAGTTAAAGGTGGTCGTAGATTTGGTTTTTCAGCGCTAGTGGTAGTTGGTAATCAAGCAGGTAAAATTGGTGTAGCACACGCTAAAGCAAAACAAGTTCCTGATGCAATTAAAAAAGCTAATGAAATGGCAAGAAGAGTTTTAATTCACATTCCTTTAAGAGAAGGTAGAACTATTCATCATGATGTTTATGGAAAAGATGGTGCTGGTAAAATTGTTTTAAGATCTGCTCCAAAAGGAACAGGTATTATTGCAGGTGGTCCTGTGAGAGCAGTTTGTGAAGTTCTAGGAATTAAAGACATAGTTGCTAAATCAATGGGTACATCAAACCCTCACAATATGATAAGAGCTACAATGAAAGCTCTTTCAAAACAAAATTCACCAAAACATATTGCAACAATTAGAAATAAAAAAATTTCTGATGTAATTGAAAAAAGAGGATAATGACTACATTAAATACTACTGGAAAAGTTCTATATAAAAAAAAGCTGAGAGTTGGTAGAGGTATTGGTTCAGGAAAAGGAAAAACATCTGGTAGAGGTGTTAAGGGTCAAAAATCCAGATCTGGTGTAGCTATTAAAGCTTTTGAAGGTGGTCAAATGCCTTTATATAGAAGATTACCTAAAAGAGGCTTTAATGCTATTAAGAGATACCAAGCTATTATTGCAATAATGAACTTGGAAAAAATTCAAACTTTTATAACTGAAAAAACAATCAATTCTGGTGATGTAATTAACATAGCATTACTTAAAAAGCTTAAATTGATTAATAAAAATTCTCAAAAATTAAAGATACTAGGTACAGGTGAAATTAAAGATAAAGTTAATATCGAAGCTGACTTAATCTCTAAATCCGCTGTAGAAAAATTAGAGAAAGCTGGCGGAACAATACAATTAAAAAAATAATTAAGATATTATGAGCTCATCTTCTCAAACTAATGATCTTAAAAATCGAATAATCTTTACAATATTTATTTTAGCAGTTTATAGATTTGGTACTTTTGTGCCAATTCCAGGCATTGACCCTGAGCAATTACAAACAATGATGAGTGGTAATCAAAAAGGATTACTTGGAATGTTTAACGTTTTTTCAGGTGGGGCTGTAAGTAGAATGGCTATATTTGCACTTGGAATTATGCCTTATATTTCATCTTCAATTATAGTGCAGTTGTTAACTGGTGTTTCTGATTATTTTAAAAATTTAAAGGCACAAGGTGAGACTGGAAGAGCAAAAATAACTCAGATCACAAGGTACGGAACCGTGTTACTGGCTCTTGTTCAAGGTTATGGACTATCAATAGGCCTACAATCTTCTCCTGATTTAGTTATTAATCCAGGGCTATTTTTTACTGTAACAGCAGTATCAACCATTGTTGCTGGCACAATGTTTTTAATGTGGCTTGGTGAACAAATAACACAAAGAGGTATCGGCAATGGTATTTCATTGATTATATTTGCTGGTATTGTTGCTGAAATTCCACGTGCTTTAGTTACTACATTCGAGCTTGGTAGAACCGGTGCAGTATCTACAATTATGATTATTGGAATTTTTGTATTATTAGTTGCAACAATAATGTTCATTGTTTTCATGGAAAGAGCATTAAGAAAAATTTTAATAAATTACCCTAAAAGACAAATGGGAAATAAAATGTATGGTGGTGAATCTTCTCATTTACCTTTAAAAATTAACCAAGCTGGTGTTATTCCGGCAATTTTTGCATCAGCTTTATTATTATTGCCTGTAACTTTTTCTAATTTTAGTTTTTCAGACAATGACACATTTTTAAATTTAAGTTCATACTTTACACAAGGACAACCTCTTTACATGCTGCTTTATGCTTCTGGTATAATATTTTTTACTTTTTTCTATACATCAATAACATTTAATCCAACTGAGACTGCTGATAATTTAAGAAAATATGGTGGTTTTGTTCCTGGGATTAGACCGGGTGAAAATACAGCTTTGTATATTGATAAAATTGTAACAAAACTTACAACAATTGGTGCACTATATTTAACATTAGTTTGTTTAATGCCAGAATTTTTAATTGCCAATTATCCAATACCTTTTTATTTAGGTGGTACTTCTATTTTAATTGTTGTTGTGGTGGCAATTGATACTGTTACGCAAATACAAACTAGATTAATGAGCTCTCAATATGAGCAATTAATTAAAAAAACAAAATTCGGAAAATAACTAAGTGAATATAATTCTTTTTGGTCCTCCAGGAGCAGGTAAGGGGACACAAGCTCAATCTATTGTTAAAAAATATAATTACTTTCAATTATCAACGGGAAACCTATTGAGAGATGAAGTTAAATCTAAAACTGATCTTGGTACTGATATTGAAAAGTTGATTTCTAATGGAAAATTTGTTTCAGATGAAATTGTAAATACCTTATTGAGACAATCTCTAACTAATCTAAAATATAGAGATAGAATTATTTTTGATGGATACCCAAGAAATGTTGATCAAGCTGTTAATTTAGAGGTCATATTAAATGAGTTTAATCAAACAATAGGGCACACTATATTTTTAAATGTTTCAAGAGACACCATTGAAAAACGCATTATGGGTAGAATGACCTGTGAAAAGTGCAATATGACTTTAAATGAATATTTTAATAAAGAACAAATAGAGCTTCACCCTTGTGGTGTTGAACATTTAAAGAAAAGAAAAGATGACAATCTTGATATTGTTATTTCTAGATACGACACTTACATGTCTTCTACAAAACCAGTATTAGATTTCTATTCAAAAAATTCAAATTTCACAGAAATCGATGGTGCAGGTGAAATTGATCAAATAACCAATAAAATCAATGAAATTCTTAAGGTTTAAGACGTTGACTTTAGAACATCTTCTTATATAAAAGGCTAAATTTATTCTCAAAAATATGGCTCGTATAGCAGGTGTAAACATTCCGCAAAACAAACTTGTCCACATAGGACTAACGTACATCTATGGTATTGGTGATAAATTTTCTAGCCAAATTTGTACTTCTTTAGAAATTCCTAAAGCAAAAAGAATTAACGAACTTACTGACGAAGATATTTTAAAAATTAGAGAATACATTGATGCAAACTTTAAAGTCGAAGGAGATCTTAGAAGAGATTATTCTTTAACTATTAAAAGATTAATTGACCTTGCGTGCTATAGAGGATCTAGACATAGAAAAAAACTTCCTGTTAGAGGACAAAGAACAAGATGTAATGCAAGAACTAGAAAAGGTAAAGCAATCGCAATTGCTGGTAAAAAATTAACTCCACTTAAAAAATAATTAATTTATGGCTAAAGTAGATAAAGTTGAGAATAAAGAAGCTGTTGTAGAAAAAAAAGTTGATAAAAAATCTAAGAAAAGTTCTTATTCAAAAAAAAAGAAAATAAAAAAAAATGTTCTTAATGGTATCGCTTACGTACAGTCTACTTTTAATAATACAATAATTTCAATTGCAGATACTAATGGAAATGTAATTTCTTGGGCATCAGCTGGACAAAAAGGTTTTAAAGGTTCAAGAAAATCAACACCTTATGCTGCACAAATTGCTGCAGATTCTGCTGCATCTAAAGCTTTAGAATATGGAATGAAAACTTTATCAGTTGAAGTTAAAGGACCTGGTTCTGGAAGAGAAACTGCATTAAGAGCTTTACAAGCGAGAGGATTTAAGATTCTTTCAATAAAAGATACAACACCAATGCCACATAACGGCGTAAGACCACCAAAAAAAAGGAGAGTTTAATAAATGGAAAGTTTAAATGTAAATGCTAAAAATTGGAAAGCATTAATTAAACCAGCTCAATTAGATGTTAAAATTAGTGATGACAAATCACATGCAAAAATTATCGCAGAACCTTTAGAAAAAGGATACGGTTTAACTTTAGGTAATTCTTTAAGAAGAATTTTACTTTCATCAATCAGAGGTGCTGCTGTAACTTCAATTCAAATTGATGGTGTTTTACATGAATTTACATCTATCAAAGGTGTTAGAGAAGATGTTACTGATATAGTTTTAAACGTTAAATCATTGGCCCTAAAAAGCTCTTCAGATGGTACTAAAAAACTTATTTTAGATGCTAAAGGTCCTGGAGAAATTAAAGCTTCTGACATAGCTCCAGTTACTGATATTGAAATTTTAAATCCTGATCTAGTTATTTGTAATTTGGATGAAAATACACATTTCCATATGGAAATGAATGTTGGAACAGGTAAGGGATACGTTCCTGCAGTGATGAATAAACCAGAAGAGCCACCTTTGGGGTTAATTGCTATAGATTCTTTGTATAGTCCGGTTAAGAAGGTTTCGTATTCTATAAGTACAGCTAGGGAAGGAAAAGCCTTGGATTACGACAAATTAATTATGGAAGTTGAAACTAATGGATCAATTTCAGCTGAAGATGCTGTTGCTTATTCTGCCAGAATTTTCCAAGATCAACTAAATATGTTTGTTAATTTTGATGAACCTGTTGAAGCACCAGTAAAAGAAGTTTCATCTGAGCCTGAATTCAATAAGAATTTATTAAGAAAAGTTGATGAACTTGAATTATCTGTGCGTTCTATGAATTGTCTTAAAAATGATAATATTATTTACATTGGAGATCTAGTTCAAAAGTCAGAAGGTGAAATGCTCAGAACCCCTAACTTTGGAAGAAAATCACTTAATGAAATAAAAGAAGTTTTAACTGGTATGTCTTTATATTTAGGTATGGAAATACCAAACTGGCCACCAGAAAATATAGCTGAGATGTCTAAAAAGTTAGAGGAGCAGATCTAATGAGACACGGAATGGCTAATAAGAAGTTAAATAGAACTTCTGAACATAGAAAAGCTTTATTGAAGAATATGCTTAATTCTTTAATAAAATATGAACAGATCACTACAACACTTCCAAAAGCTAAATTCTTAAAACCTCAAGCTGATAAAATTATAACTTTAGGAAAAAAAGAAACTCTGCAAACTACAAAAATGTTAATGTCTAAATTACAAGACATAACATCTGCAAATAAAGTAAAAAAAACGTTGTCAAAAAGATATGAAGCAAGAAATGGTGGTTATACAAGAATTATCAAAGCTGGCTTTAGATATGGTGACAATGCACCTATGGCTGTAATAGAATTTGTAGATAGAGATGTTGAGGCAAAAAGAGTCGATAGAAAGAAAAAAGATACAGCAAAAGATACAGCAAAAGATAAAACTGAAGAGAAAAAATTAGCTACTGCTTAATTTTTTATATAAAATCATATCATCATGAAAAAGTCTTTTAACGTTGATTCAACGTTTAACGATATGCGTATTGATAGATGGATACGTAATAACCTTGGCAATTACCCCCAAGGTTTAATTGAAAAAAGTTTAAAAAGTGGAAAAGTTAAAATCAATAATAAAAAAATAAAAAGTTCTCATAAAATTAAGACAGGTGACATTATAGATTTATTCAACTTTGATTTTAAAGAAACAATTGTTCAAAAGACAATTAAATTTGTACCTTCAGAAGAAGTTATTAAAGAGAATGAAGAATTAATAATTGATAATAATGATGATTTCATTGTTCTTAATAAAAGCTCTGGTATTTCAGTTCAAGGTGGAACTAAATCTAAAAAAAATCTTGTAGATATATTTGCTCGTAGTGAAATTTTTCAAGACACAAAACCATTTTCCGTACATAGACTTGACAAAGATACATCTGGAGTTTTTATTATGGCAAAGCACAGACAATCTGCTCAGTTATTAACCTCTTTATTTAGACTTAGAAAAGTTCATAAAACTTACTTAGCTATATGCCATGGAGAATTACAAAAAGACTCTGGTGAGTGGAATGATGATTTAACTAGATATGACAATGATAGAGAGGTAGTTGAAAAAGCTAGAACACTTTACAAAGTATTAGATAAAAATTCTATATGCAGTCTAGTTGAAATGAAACCAATCACAGGAAGAAAACATCAATTAAGAAAACAACTTTATGCTGTAGGATGCCCAATCTATGGGGATCAAAAATATAAATTTAGCAACACAGATAAAGCAATAAATAAAAATTTAATGCTTCATTCATATCAAATTAAATTTATGATTAATGATAGAAAATATACCTACACAGCATTATTACCAGATTATTTTAAAAAACTTTTAAAGACAAAAAGACTTAGATTTCCAAATTTTTAGAAAACGTATCAATAATAATTTTGTCTAAATTTTTATAGTCTTGATCTTTAATTTCTTTAAGATTGATTACACCTTTATCTGAAATACCACATGGAATAATGTTTTTATATTTTGAAAGATCATTATTAATATTTATTGCAAACCCATGATAAGCTATCCATTTGCTTACCCTTACTCCTATTGCTGCAACTTTATTAATCTTGCCATTATGGTTAGTCCAAATACCAATATTTTTTGGATCCCCAAATGTTTTAATTTTAAATTTTGATAAGCTATCAATAATTGTCTTTTCAATTAAAGTTATAAATTTCCTAATATCCTTTTTTCTTTTTTTTAAATCTATAACAAAATAACAAATCAATTGACCTGGACCATGATAAGTAATTTTTCCTCCACGGTTTGTTTTTACTAATTTTATATTTTTATTAAGAATTTCTTTTTCTTTATAACTGGTACCTGCTGAATAAACCTCTTGATGTTCTAAGATCCATATTAAATCCTCTTTTTGACCATTGTTTATCTCCAATAATCTTTCCTCAAGGAGTTTTATTGCATCTTCATATTTTATTGGTTTTATTGACTTTTTAATCTCTATATTCATTTATAAATTGTATTATTTTTATTATGCACTATTAGTGCAAAATTGATTTATAGGTAAATTTATGTCTTTAATAAAAAAAATAAAAGATAAAAAAGTTAATTTTGAGTTTAATAAAGAGTACATAAAAGTTGTTACTTCTAAGATAGCTAATAATGATGCTCAATTTATTACTAATTCTTTTAATGAGATGCACCCAGCTGATGCAGCTGATATTATTGAACATCTTGGTCAAAATGACAGAGAAAGTTTAATAAAACTTAATAATTTTAATATTGATCCAGAAGTTTTTATTGAATTAAACGAGTCAGTACAGTCTGAAATTATAGCTTATCTATCACCTGATACTATTGTTAGACTTTTAAAAAACCTTGAGTCTGATGATGCGATAACAATTTTAGAAAATGTCGATGAAAAAGATAAGAATACAATATTAAGCTCCTTACCCCCAAAAGATAGATTTGCTTTACTAGAAAGCTTAAGTTATCCGGAAGACACAGCTGCTAGAATAATGCAACGTGAGTTTACGGCCATTCCTAGCAATTGGTCTGTTGGTCAAACAATTGATTATTTAAGAGAAAATAAAGATTTACCTGAGGAATTTCTAGAAATCTTTATCATAGATGAAGGTTTTAAACCAATTGGAACTGTTCCATCGTCAAAAGTTTTAACCACTTCGAGGGAAGCTAAAATGCTTTCTATTATGTCAGAATCTCAACTACTTATTCCTGTTGATATGGACAAAGAGGAAGTTGGTAACGTATTTGAAAACTACAACTTAAATTCAGCAGCAGTTGTTGACAAATCAAATAAATTAGTTGGTATGATCATGTATGACGATGTCCTAACTGTATTAAAAGAAGAAGCTGAGGAAGATGCTCTGAGATTAGCTGGGGTAGGGGATGAAGAAATTACTGATGGGGTTTTTAAGAAAACTAGAAGAAGATTCAACTGGCTTTTATTAAACTTATTTACAGCATTTCTTGCAACGTGGGTTATTAGTTTATTTGGTGCAACAATTGAACAAATGGTTGTCCTTGCATTTCTTATGCCAATTGTTGCTTCTATGGGTGGTAATGCTGGAATGCAAACTTTGGCTGTTACTGTAAGAACATTAGCAACAAACGATTTAACAAAAAATAACTTTACACAAAATATTTTAAAAGAATTTAATATTGGTATTTTAAATGGTATTATATTTGCAATAATAAGTGCTTTAGTAGTTCAAGTTTGGTTTCAAGATTCTCTACTTTCTCTAATAATTTCTATGTCAATGATAGTTACAATGATTGTTGCAGGATTATTTGGAATTTTAGTACCTATTACTTTAAAAAAAATGGATATTGATCCTGCTATTGCATCAAGCGTATTTGTAACAACTATTACTGATGTTATTGGTTTCGTTTCATTTCTTGGTGTTAGTGCATATTTTCTCTAAAAATTATCAATTAATCGGACGTTATCGATATAGTAAGCCACAAAAAGTTTAAAAGGTTTGTTTAAAATATTGGTACTTAAATTGTGCGTATTTCTACATTCCAAATATTCAATTCTAATATCAAAGTTTTTAGATAGTTCTTTCTTAAAATTAAATATTAATTTTTTGTAATTTTTTGTATTTTTAACGATCTCTTTTTTTAATTTTAGTAATTTTTTTGTAATTATTTCTGATGCAGTAAAACTTTGTTTATTTAATAAAGAGTTTCTTGAAGACAAAGCTAACTTTTTCTTATTCCTAATTGTTCTACATACATAAACTTTGGTATTGTACTTATTTTCAATAAAATTTTTTACTAAGAAAAATTGTTGAAAATCTTTCTCACCCATAAACATTTTTTGTGGAGAAATTAATTCAATAAAACGATCCAAAACATCAAGCACACCTTCAAAATGTCCTTTTCTAAATTTTGCACACAATATTTTTTGTAATTTATTTAACTTAATTTTATCATTTTTTTTCCAATAAATTTGTTTAACTGTTGGTAAATATACGTAGTCAACTTTAAGTATTTTAAGGTAATTCAAATCTTTCTTTAAGTTTTTTGGATATGTTTTAAAATCTTTTTTATTATCAAATTGAGTTGGATTAATAAAAATACTTACTAATGTTTTTTTGCATTTTTTTTGTGATGTTTTGACTAATTTTTTGTGACCTTCATGTAAACTTCCCATTGTTGGGACAAAACCTAATCTTTTATCAAACTCAATTGCCTTAATTAAATCAGTTTTTAATTTTATTAATTTCATTTGTAATAAGAATATTAATAAGTAAAACATTTATATGATTAAACAAGCTATAATTCCTTTAGCTGGTCTTGGGACTAGACTACTACCACTAACTAGTGTTTTTGCAAAAGAGCTTCTACCTATAAATGGAAAACCAGG
>JAOIXS010000011.1 GCA_028225715.1 Candidatus Pelagibacter sp. | reverse complement strand
GAAGCTTTAAAAGAAATTAAAACTATAACGCCAGAACAGGCTTTAAAGTTATCAAACGAGAATAAATGTAATTTAATTGATATCAGGGAAAAGGGAGAATTAGATAAGACAGGGCGTGTTGAAAATTCTCATCATATCCCAAGAGGAATGCTAGAATTCTGGCTAGATCCCGAAAGTCCATATTTTAAAAATGGTAAGTTGGACATGGAAAAAGAAATTATTTTATTTTGTGCGGGTGGATTAAGGTCTGCGCTAGCCGCAAAATCACTAAAGGAAATGGGCTTTGAAAACGTATCACACATTGATGGTGGCTTTGCTTTAATAAGTCAAAGTGATTTTAAGATATCTTAGTGTCATCTTCAAACTTTAAAATAAAATCTTTTTTACGTGGAATATTTTTATAATCTAATTTATCAATTGGGTAATTTTTTTCTGTTATCTTTTGTTCGAAACCTATTTTTTTAATATTGGTAAAAGTTAATTCAATAATATTTGGATTAATATTTTTGTCAGTACATGAGTAGTTATTTCCATGTATATGAATTAATTTTAAATCATTACTTAGTTCTATAAATTCTTTAATAAAGTTCATGTTTTTTTGTATGTCATGGAACTCAATTAAAAGAGTGTTTATTTTCCTCGCATTACTTAATATTTGTTTCAAAATTTTGTATTCACTACCCTCAATGTCAATTTTTAAAATTAAATTGTCATGACCATTAAGAATTTCATTTATAGTAATTTCTTTATTTTTTATATTTTGACTACCAATCTTTAACTCATAATGTTTATTCTTTCTTTTAAAAAAATTAATGTAATCATAATATTTAAAGATACTAATAATTTTTCTCAACCTCAGTTTCTTGAATAAAAAAAAATGTATTATATCTTTTTTGAATCTTTTAATCCAAAATTCTTTATTAACTGTATGATCATAAGCAGTAACTTCGCAAGATGGATTTATTCTTAAAAAATGCTTTTCAAACTCCCAGTCATCATTTAACCCACACGTTATAATTTTTTCTGTAAGTTGTACAATTCTTTTATCCACAATATAGCCACCATCTAACTTGGGCCCAATCCGTATTAAGTTTTCGTTATTTATATGAAAAGGTTTTAGATATTTGGGAAGCATGATATTTAATATTTTTTATATTCATCTAAAGCAAATTCCAAGCGATCTTGTCCCCAAAATATTTTATTATTAACAATAAACGTAGGTGCTCCAAAAATTTCTTTTTCATGAGCATTTTTAGTGGCTTCTTTTAACTTCTCCTTAATGACAAGATCTTTAATTGTTTCAAAAAATATATCTTTATCAATTTTACATTGATCAAGTAAAGGTATTAAGATTTCTTCTTTAGAAATATCTAAATCATCTCTCCAATAAGCATCAAACATGGTTTCAATATATTGACCTTTATTTAATGAATTAACAGTGAAATAACCACGCATTATATTCAAAGAATTTATAGGAAACTTAGAGTTCCATTTAAAATTATAATTATTTTTTTTTGCAATCAATAAACAGTCATTTATCATATGTTTTAATTTAGCTTTGATAAACGCGGGTGGTGTTATTCCTTCTAGATTGTGAAGACCACCTAATAAGATGGGCTTATAATTTATCTTAATATCTTTTGGTAAAGATTGGATTTTTTTGTAAGCCAAATATGCATAGGGACTAATAAAATCAAAATAGAAATCTATTTGTTTAGTCATATAGATTAATTCTTTTTGCGTAAAAAACTCTCATGATCCAATAAAGAGTAAGACCTATTGGACCAATAAAATAAGTTATCAATATAGGAAAAGACATTACTATTTTATTTATGCCAAATTTTTGAGAGTCCTTAACAATCCAACCCCCACAAAATAAATTGATAGATAGAAAATGAGTCCAAAACAAAATTAAGAAGGATTTGTCGTTAAATAAATAAACAATTGAATCTAAGCCCAAATATAGTTCAAAATTTCTAATAAAGTCATAACCCTCATTAAACAACACATACGTTAAATAACCGTAGGCGAAACTTAAAATAATAAAAGGAAAAATTGATGTAATAAAAACTCTACATATTTGTGACTGTGGAAAGAAGACTAATATTAACCAAAAAGGTAATACACCTAGATTTAACCAGAGAAAAATCATTTCAATTGTAAAATATGTATAGATTTGATCGATCATTTTTTAGTGTATTATACAATAAGCTATTAAGATTCATATGAGAAATAGAAAAAAAACATTACAAGTTACTGTAGAAGAGATGAGAAATTTCTCATTTGCATATATTGAAAGATATGCCCCATCTAAACAACAGCTTAGAACCTATCTATTAAAGAAGTACCTAAAAGCTAATTTAGAAAATATTAAAAAACAAGATATTACAGATTTAATTGATGTTGTTTTGCAAGATCTTGAAAAAAATAAGTTTATTAATGATAAATTCTATTCTGAAAGTAAATCAAGAAGTTTAATTCAAAGAGGTAGTTCAGTTAATAAAATTAGAAACTATTTAATAACTAAGGGAATTAATGATCGCTACATTAAAGAAATAATAGATAAGATTAAAGAGGACAACTCTGACCAAGATTTTTTTTCTGGAATAAAAATATGCAAAAAAAAAAGAATTGGACCAGCGAGGGTAGAGGATAACCGAGTACTATTTTACAAAAAGGATATTGCTTTACTAGCAAGAAATGGTTTTGATTTTGAAACCTCTAAAAGGATTATGGATATTGATCAAGCTGACTATATGAAAATAATTAGATTACTTTAATTTTTTTTCTTTCTCTTCTTCTTCAACAAGAGACTTAATTCTATTTCTAATAACATTTTTAACAAATACAAAAACTAATAAACCAAAGATGGAAACAGACACTATAATTATTAAAATTATTCTTAATTGCTCGTCCATTATAATATGTTTTTACTTTTTAAAATTAAACTTGGATTTTTAAACTCAGGTTTTCCATAGAGTATTTCATTGTAATTAAAGTCAGTTACTTTGCCCCCTGAGTGCTCAAGGATTGCATGACCAGCCGCAATATCCCATTCACAAGCTCTTGGTTCAGCGACATACATATCAAATTCACCAGCTGCAATTACACAAAACTTTAGCGAGCTTTTCATTTTTTGAAAAGAACTTATTTTATATTTTTTATGAATTTCTAAAATTTCAGGTTTAAGATCGTTAGAATAACTTACCGCTGTATGCCCATCATAGTTTTTCTCTTTATTCATTAACGAAATTTCTTGATTGTTAATTAACTCATAACTGTGAGACAGACCGTAAGAGTAAAAAACTCTTTTTTTTGCTGGAACTGTTATGATCCCAATAGCAGGTTTTTTATCTAATATTAATGCTGCATTTAAAGTAAATTCATCACGGTTATTAATATAATCTCTAGTGCCATCAATTGGGTCGATTAACCAAAAATTATTTAAATCACTATCCATCTTATGATTTGCACTTTCTTCTGAAACAATAGCAATATTTGGAGTTATCTCTTCGATCTTGCTGGTTAAAATTTTATTAACTTCAATATCTCCATTACTTACAGGAGTATTGTCTGACTTAATTTCTTTTTTTAAACCAGCTTCTCTTAAATTTAATGCTACCTGACTTGCTTTATTAAAAGTTTCTATAAGCGAAAGGGTAATTTTCTTTTTTTCTTCAAGGTTCATTTATATAATTTTTCTAATTGAATTATTTTTGAATTAATAACTTTTTTTCCAACATTTTCAAAATTTACAGTAACTTTACCATTAATTATTGATTGAACTTGTCCAGTTCCCCAATCTTTGTTATTAGGGTTAGTAACTTTGTCACCTGGTTCAAAATCTAAAATCATTAATTTACTTATAGTTAATATACTAATAAATATCATTAAATATGACAAAATTGAATTCTATTGGAATAGCTAAAGAACCAAAAGACACCCTAGTTGTTGTTGCAATGTCAGGAGGAGTAGATTCTTCAACAGTTGCAGCTATGATGAAAAATGAAGGATACAATGTCATTGGTATAACTTTAAAACTTTATAACGATAGTAAAGAGACAGCTTCTTCAAAACAATGTTGTGCAGGTCAAGATATTATGGATGCCAAAAGAGTAGCTGATAAATTAAAGATAGAGCATAAAATTTTATATTATCAAAATAAATTTAAAGAAGGGGTTATTGATAATTTCATAGATAGTTATTTAAATGGAGAAACACCCATTCCATGTGTGCAATGTAATAAGACAGTTAAATTTACAGATTTATTTGAAGAATCAAAAAGGCTCAATGCTGACGCTTTAGTAACAGGACACTATGTTAAAAGTATTACTGAAAAAGATAATACAGATATGTATAGAGGAATTGATTTAAATAGAGATCAAAGTTATTTTTTATTCAATACTACAAAAGATCAATTAAATTTTTTAAGATTTCCTCTAGGCAATCTTCTTAAAGATGAAACTAGAAACATTGCAAGAGAGCTTGATCTTAATGTTGCAGATAAACCCGATAGTCAAGATATCTGTTTTGTTCCTAATGGTGACTATGCTTCAGTTATAGAAAAATTTAGACCAAACTCTTTTAGCAAAGGCAACATTAAAAATATGAATGGTGAAGTGATAGGAGTTCATGATGGCATTATTAATTATACAATTGGTCAAAGAAAAGGAATTGGAGTTTCTGATAAAAACCCACTGTATGTGATAAAGATTATTGCAGATAAAAATGAAATTATTGTTGGGGCTAAGGAGCACCTTGTTAAAACAAAAATAAATTTAAAAGATTTAAATATTATTACAAATGACCAAAATGATTTTGAAAATGAATTATTTGTAAAAGTAAGGTCTACTGGAAGATTGATTAAAGCCAAGATAGATATCAAGGATACCAATGCGAATGTTAATTTATTAGAAGAGGAACACGGTATTGCTCCTGGACAAGCATGCGTATTTTATTCAAAAAACAATAATGGTTATAAGGTTCTTGGTGGTGGTTGGATAAAAAGTTAGGTATTATTGAGATATAATAAAAGTTAAGAGACTATTTTTTCTTATTTTTTCTTTTAGCTCTTCTTTTTTTAGAGCCCTGTTTTCTTCGACCTCTATGTTTTTTTGGGTAACCCATACTATCCTATTTATAATTTTATTGACGTTATTGGAGGGATATAGCATTCTCCCTTTAACTTATCAAATTTTTTATGACTAAATCATTCAAGACTTTCCTTAAACATACGGCAAAAGATTACCATAATCAGTCAGTTAACCCTCCTGTGGTGAGAGCTTCGACTATTATCTTCAAATCCATGCAAGATATTAGGAAAATGCAGGATAAGAGCAAAAAAGATCCAACAGGTGGACATTTTGATTATGGAAGACAAGGAACCTCAACTACCCATGTTTTATCACAGATACTTAAAGAAATGGAAGAGTGCTATCATGTATTTTTAACACCAACTGGATTTGGATCAGTTTTTTTATCTATTTTTAGTGTTGTTCGACCTGGTGATGAGATTATCGTAGCAGATCCAACATATTCACCCACAAGAATTTTAACTCAAGATTTTTTGAAAGAATTTAATATAAAATCGGTTTTTTATGACCCGCATGATTTGAAAACTTTAGAAAAAGCAATTACAAAAAAAACAAAATTAATTTTTGTTGAAAATCCTGGAAGCAATACATTTGATTTTCAAGATTTAGGTAAAATTGTATCTATTGCAAAAAAGAATAAGATTTTTTCAGCTATTGATAATACTTGGGGAACACCCTATTTTTTAAAACCTATTAAACTTGGGTTTGATATGTCAATTGTATCAGCAACAAAATATTATTCAGGTCATTCTGATGTTATGGGTGGAAGTTTAGCTGTTAATAAAAAAGTTTTTAAACAAGTTGAGAAAACCAATAAAATTACTGGTTTAAGACTTGGTCCTGATGATGCTTATTTAATAACAAGAGGACTTAGAACTTTAGATGTTAGGTTAGACAAACATGAAAAAAGTGCAAAACAAGTAGCTGAGTTTTTATCTAATTATAAAAATATAAAATTATTATATCCACATAAAAAAGATTCATTTAATTTTAGAATGTGGAAGAAATATTATTCTGGTGCATCAGGATTGATGGGGTTAAAAATAAGATCAAAAAATAAGAACTCTGTAATTAAGTTTGTTAATTCTTTAAAACTATTTGGTTATGGATATAGTTGGGGTGGATTTGAAAGTCTTGCGTTATATCAAGACAAACGCGAACAAGGTAATAGACAATATCTAAAACTATCTAAAGATGAACATTTAGTTAGGTTGCACATTGGTTTAGAGGACCCAAAAGATCTTATAGATGATTTAAAAAAATCTCTTAAACATGTTAAATGAGTTCAGAAAAATTTATTAAAAATAAAACAGCATTAATAACGCTGATTGCAGCTTGTGCTGTAGTTTTAATTTCTCTTGGAGTTAGACAAACTTTTGGTCTATTTTTCATGGATTTTAAAAATGATTTAGATATTTCAATAACTCAATCTGGATTAGCAATAGGTATTCAGATGTTAATGTGGGGTTTAACAGGTCCTATATTTGGAGCTATCGCTGATAAATATGGTGGACACAAAGCAATTTGTTTAGCTTTTGTTTTTTATATTTTGGGAATTTACTTTTTGTATGCTGGTCCAAATACTGGAATTTTTTTTCAAATTGATTTAGGACTTTTAGTTGGAATTGGTTTGGGTGGAACTGCGATTAGTATTCCAATGTCAATTGTTGGAAAACATTTCCCATTATCAAATCGAACTATAGCTATGAGCATTGTAACTGCCGTGGGGTCTTTGGGTTATTTTATCTCTCCGCTATATACGAGTTATTCTTTAATCAAAAATGGATGGGTCGATACACTTTTTGTATTCACAATATTCTTGTTTATTGGACTTATAGTTGCTTTTTTTGTTAGATCTCCTTCAGCATCTCAATCTATTGAGAAACCTAACGATCAAAGTACATTTGACGCTTTAAAAGAGGCCTTTAAAAATAAAAGCTACATACTGCTTACATCTGGCTTTTTTGTATGTGGTTTTCACATAACATTAGTTGGAACACATGTTCCAAAATATGTAATTGATAGAGGTTTAGAAAGCTGGACAGCTGCTGCAATTTTATCCTTAATTGGACTATTTAACATATTTGGCTCTCTATTAAGCGGATATCTTTCTACAAAAATTAGTAAAAAAATTATTTTAAGTTCTATCTATGCATTAAGGGGCGTTTCAATAATTTTATTTATCTTCTTACCAGCGAGTAACATTAATGCATTTATCTTTGGTGCAAGTTTTGGTTTTTTATGGCTTTCAACAGTGCCAGCAACAAGCGGTATAGTTGCTCATATTTTTGGAACAAAATATTTAGGTGTATTATATGGAATAGTTTTTTTAAGTCATCAAGTAGGGTCATTCTTCGGAGCTTTTCTTGGAGGGTTATTTTATGATCTATATGGCTCATATGATTATGCTTGGTATTTAGCAATTGCTTTATCTGTTTTTGCAGCAATAATACATTTACCGATTAAAGAAGAAGCAGTTCTAAGATTAAAAACAGAATAGAAAATTGAATAAGAAAAACTACTTACTGGATTTAAATAATTCAAAAAAACCTTTTATAATCTATAAATCAGATAAGGGGTTTGATCTTTACACGGACTTTTCAAAAAAGATCATTTTAAACAATAAAAATATCGAAAAATTCATTAACAAAAATGCTAGATTAAAATCTACGGGCAAAGAAACCGATCTATTTATTGGTTTTTTTGGCTATCAAATATTAAATAACTTAATTGGTGTAAAAATTAAAAAACAACAAACAACAAATTTCCCTAATGGAATATTTTACAAACCTGAAACAAAAGTAAAACTTTCAAATAACTTAGAGTATAAAAAAATAAGGTCATTAAATCCAAGTGATTTGTTTAAAATAAATATTAATAAAAAATCGTATAAAACAATATTTGATAAATTTAAAAAGAAAATAAAATCTGGAGAAACATACCAGATTAAAATCTGCACTAAATATAGCAATAAATCTCAAATAGATGCTTTAGATTTTTTTAGCAGACTTGTAAAAAGTAATATGGCGCCCGAAGCTTTTATGATTAAGGATAAAAATTACTCAATAATAAGCTGCTCACCTGAAAATTTGATCACAAAAAAAAATAATTTTGTAACCACAAAACCTATAGCAGGTACTTTAAAGAAAACTAAAAAATTAAATAAAAATAAAGCCCTTACTTTTTTTAGGAAAAATTTAAAAGAAACTAAAGAACATAATATGATTGTTGATATGGAAAGAAACGATTTATCTAAAATTTGCAAACCAGGTTCGGTAAAAATTTTAAAGAAAAAGATAGTTGAAGAATACAAAGACCTTTATCATTATGTGAGCTTAATTGGAGGGCAACTTAAGAATAAGGTGACCTCATTAGAGATTATAAAAGCAATGATGCCAGGGGGCTCTGTAATAGGATGTCCAAAAATTAGTACATTAAATTTGTTAAATAAGCAGGAAAAACAAAGCAGAAATATTTACACAGGTAGTTTTGGATACTTAAAGTTCAATGGAGATATGCGGTTTAATATTATCATTAGATCAATATTAAATTTTAAAGGTAAATCAGAGATTTCTGTAGCTTCAGGAGTGGTAATTGACAGCAATGCTACTCATGAATTTAATGAAAACTATATTAAAGCAAAATCATTAATGGATCTTTACAAATGATATACATTATTGATCATCAAGACTCTTTTACTCACAACGTAGTACATCAATTTCAAAATTTTGATGAAGTGATTTGTACCAATTTTAATAAAATAAATGAAAATAAATTAAAAAAAGCAGATATTATTGTTTTTTCACCTGGTCCAGGTGCACCGAAAGACTACCCAATTAGTTCAGAGATTTATAAAAAATTCAAAGGTAAAAAAAAAATTATTGGAATTTGTCTTGGGTTTCAACAAATTCTGCATTGTGAAAATGGAAAAATAATTGAACAAAAGAAGATTTATCATGGTTTTCAATCTAAAATAAAAGTAACGAGCAAAAACTCATTATTCAAAAAAAATAGTCAATTCACTGTAGGTAGATATCACTCTCTAAAATTAAAAGAGCCGTTTGCTGCAAAAAATTTTGAAATTACAATGAGGTGTGCTATTTCAAATACAGCAATGACAATAGAAAATAATAAAGAGAAAATATATGGCTTTCAATTTCATCCTGAATCTTTTTTAACTGAAAATGGTAACTTACTTATTAAAAAAATCTTATCAGCATAAAACTTACAAAGAGATTAATTTTAAAGATCTTTGGGGGGATAATGGTGTATTCACTACGATGTGGATTTTTGGAAAACCTGCTAAAATACTTTTTTTTAAAAAACATATTAAAAATTTAATAAAATCTTTAAAAGTTTATAAATTAAATAACCCAAATCTTGAAAAAAATATTCTTAAATTAATCAAATTGAATATTGATAAAAAAAGATCTTATAATCATCTTCTTAGAGTTGCCGTAAATAAAAAGATGATATCAATTTCTTTGAGAAACAGAAAAACTCCTAAATTAAATTTTAATTTAAAGCTTATCCGTCACAAGCGATTTGACCCTAAATTCAAAAATCTTAAATATAAATTTATATTAAAATATTTGTCTAAAATGGATAACACTACTTCAGACGTTGGTCTTTGTTACAAAAATATGATTTTAGAAAGTGGAACTTCAAATATGCTGTTTATAAAAGATGATAAAGTGTACTCTCCAATAAATAATATTTATAAGGGTATTACCTATAAATTTTTTAATAAAAAATTAGGTAAGATTATTAACAAAGATATATTGATAAAAACTTTATCTGAGTTTAGTGAAATTCTTCTCATTGGTTCTGGAAAAGGTGTTGCATCTATAAAGAATATTAATGAAATTAAGTGGAAGAGAAAAAGTTTTAAATTTTATAAAATGCTATTTAGTTTTTATAAAAATGAAGTTAATAAATGCTCTATATATAAATAATATTTATGTTTGATCCAAACAATCCTTGTTTATTTTGTAAATCTACACAAAGTGGTTTAGCTGTAGAAAACGAGTTGGCTTATGCTAGTTATGATACATATCCTGTATCTGAATTTCATTGTTTAATTATTCCAAAGCGTCATGTTAAGGATTATTTTGATTTAAGTGATGATGAAGTGATTGCCTGCAATAATCTTATAAAACAAATTAAAGATGAAATATTATCAAAAGATCTTAGTGTTAAAGGGTTTAATGTTGGAACAAACTCTGGTGTAATTGCTGGACAATCGATCATGCATTGTCATATTCATTTAATTCCACGAAGAGAGGGTGATGTTGATAACCCTCAAGGTGGAGTTAGATCGGTTATTCCCTTGAAACAACATTATAAACGTAAAGTATAAGTTGTATTTTTAATCATAAATATCGCACCTAATAACGGTTGATCTATCATTTCAACTATACTAAAAACTCAAAATTAAGATTCAATAAAACAGTATTAAAGGGTAATATTCAATATGATGTCAATTAGTCCATTTTCAGCACTAGCAGAATCAGTTTCACCTTCTGTAATTCAAGGCTTTGTTTTAGCAATGTTGGCTTTAATCGTTATTGGAACAGTTGTTCAAATGATACATCACAAAAATGTTACTTATTTCTTTAATAATGCAAAAAAAGCAAAATTAGCTGCTGAAAAAGAGCTTGGTGTTGGAGAGAAAACTTCAGTTATTTTAAAAACTGTAGTTCATGATATTGCAACTACTGCAGAGCTAGGTGCTGGCAAAAGAAGAGTTGCTCATGTAATGGGCATGTATGGAACTATTTTATTTTGGGTTGCATCAGTAGTATTAGTATTTGGTTACACAGGAACAGGAATAACTGCACCAACAATTTGGCCTATGATTTGGCACGTTGGAGCTATTATGACATGTGTGGGTGGATACTGGTTTTGGTTATTTTTAAGAGTGGATGTGTTAGCAGAAGCTCATCCTTGGTACAGAATTATTAAAGCAGATTTATTTGTTCTAGCGCTTCTTGCATGTGCGACTACTGGACTTGCGTGGTCTTACTTTCAATCTTCAGGATCAACCGGATTAGGATATATATTTTTAGTTTTATTTATTACCTCAAACATTGTTTTATTTGGGGGAGTTTATTGGTCAAAATTTGCACACATGATTTACAAGCCTGGTGCAGCAATCCAAAAAAACTTAGCAGAAGCAGATGGATCAAGAGACAATCTTCCTCCATTAGCTGATGCACCAAAACAATTTGGACTAGGAATTAAAAGAGAACAACCAAAACACTATTAAAAAGAGAGAGGTAATATAATATGTCAACTTTTGTATACATGACGAGATGTGATGGATGTGGTCACTGTGTGGATATTTGTCCATCAGATATAATGCACATTGATGAAAATATTAGAAGAGCAGTAAATATTGAGCCAAACTTTTGTTGGGAATGTTATTCTTGTGTAAAAGCCTGTCCTAATCACGCAATTGATGTTCGTGGTTATGCTGATTTTGCTCCTATGGGTCATAGTGTTAGAGTTAGACGTGAAGAAGAAAAAGGAACTATCTCTTGGAAAATTAAATTTAGAAATGGAACTACAAAAGATTTTGTATCTCCAATTACAACAAAGCCTTGGGGAAAATTTATTCCTAAACTAGCAGAAGGTGAAAAACCTAATCAAGGTGAGATCAATTCTCAAATGCTTTACACCGAGCCTAATGGTTTAAATATTGATGGTAAATTACCGGTAGTACCAAAAGATTCATTTAAAAAAGGGGTTTACTACTAATGGCTAAGCATAAAACACATTTTGAAGATTGCGATGTTCTAGTTGTTGGTGGTGGAATGGCTGGAACTGGTGCTACTTTTGAAGCTAGGCACTGGGGAAGAGACATGAAAATTATTTGTGTTGAAAAAGCTAACATCGATCGAAGTGGAGCCGTTGCTCAAGGTTTATACGCTATTAACTGTTATATGGGTATGCAGTGGGGTGAAAACCAACCTGAAGATCACGTAAGATATGCACGTAATGATTTGATGGGTATGGTTAGAGAAGATTTAGGTTATGACATGGCTCGTCACGTTGATTCAACTGTTCATATGTTTGATGAGTGGGGTCTACCAATGATGAAGAATGAAAAAACAGGTCGTTACCTTAGAGAAGGTAAATGGCAGATCATGATTCATGGTGAAAGTTATAAGCCAATCGTTGCAGAGGCTGCAAAAAAATCAGCTGATAAAATTTATAACAGAATAATGATTACTCATCTTTTAATGGATGAGTCTCAAGAAAATAGAGTAGGTGGAGCTGTTGGTTTTAATATGAGAACTGGTGATTTCCATGTATTTAGAGCAAAAACTGTAATCGTTGCAGCAGGTGGAGCATCTCACATTTTCAAACCAAGAGCAGTTGGAGAAGGAATGGGAAGAACTTGGTATGCACCATGGAGTAATGGTTCAGCTTATGCATTACCTATCGCTGTTGGAGCCAAAATGACACAAATGGAAAACAGAATTGTGTTATGTAGATTTAAAGATGGTTATGGTCCAGTTGGTGCATATTTCTTGCACCTTAAAACATATACTCAAAATGCAAATGGAGAGAATTATGAAAAGAAATGGTATGACCAAACTAAAGAGTTAGTTGGTGAGTATATTGATCACCATCCAACACCAACATGTTTAAGAAACCACGCATTTATACAAGAAACTATTGCAGGTGGTGGACCTATTCATATGGTAACTACTGAAGCCTTCCAAGATCCGCACCTAGAGACTGTAGGTTGGGAAAATTTCCTTGGTATGACTGTTGGTCAAGCGGTTGTTTGGGCATCTCAAAACATAGATCCCAAATACACAAATCCAGAATTAACTACATCTGAGCCTTATGTTATGGGTTCTCATGCAACATGCTCTGGAGCTTGGGTTAGTGGACCTGAAGATTTATCTCCACCAGAATATTTCTGGGGTTATAACAGAATGTTAACAATTGATGGTCTTTTTGGTGCAGGTGATACTGTAGGTGGAAGTGCCCATAAGTTTTCTTCTGGATCATTTACTGAAGGTCGTTTAGCTGCAAAAGCTGCTGTTAAATATATTCAAGATAAAAAAGCAGAAGGTATTAAAGTTACTGATAAACAATGTGAGGACTTTAAAACTGCTGTATTCAAACCTTTAGAGACATACCAAGTAGCTCAAAATGAGATCACAGGTGGAACAGTTTCACCAAGTTATATTTCTCCTATTCAAGGTCTTCAACGTTTACAAAGAATTATGGACGAATATGTTGGTGGTATTGCAACTAACTACATGACTAATGGCAATATGCTTAAAAGAGGTCTAGAATTACTTGCTTGGTTAGAAGAAGATTTAGAAAAAGTAGGCGCTGAAGATTTACACCAACTTATGAGAGCTTGGGAATTAAAACACAGAGCTTTAACTTCTCAATGTGTAACTGAACACACTATGTTCCGTGAAGAAACACGTTGGCCTGGTTACTATTACAGAGGTGATCATATGAAACTAGATGATGACAATTGGCATTGCCTAACAGTTTCTAGACGTGATCCAAAAACTGGGAAATTTTCATTAGAAAAAGTGCCGGTTTATCACATAGTTGACGAGAACGAGAAGAGAAAAGCTTCTTAGAACAGTTAAACTTAAATTATGAATCTTTTAGAGAAATCTGATGATGAGATTATAGCAATTGCTAATCCTATTTGGGATAATCTTGTTAAAACTTCCAATATGAAAGATTATGGTGGTTTTACTAAGGACTTTGGAACTCAAATGTTATTTGGAGCAAATGAAGTAGAGCTTGGAAAGCAGTGGGCTAATAATAAGCTTTTAACAAGCTTAAAAGAAGACTACCAGGCATTTGGCTGTTTAAGACGAGGACAAAACATTACTGTTCTATTTAAACAGAGGAGTAAGGAAATTGAAGGTGAGTTCCTTGGAAGATTGGTTCTTGGTGTTGAAGGGGATGATGTTAAGGTTTTTGGAGCAACAATCTACTAATAAAAAAAAATCACTTTATATTGAATATTTATTTGACAAATAATTAACTGGGTGTATTGACGGTTGTAATGTCAATTTCCAACATAAAAATAATAAAAAAAATTTCAGATTTTAAGGCAACTATTATTAAAACAGGTATCTTTGTTAGCTTAGCTGCTTATTGGGGTGTTATTTTAGTTGGAACTTTTATCACATTTAATTAGGTTGTTTTTTAACAACTATTAATTTTTTATGGATGTATTTTTACCAATAGCTCAAGTATTTGTTAATCCAATTGAAATACTTTTATTGAGTGCAATCGTTGGAGTACTTTCTGGTTTATTTGGTGTTGGTGGAGGTTTTTTAATGACACCATTCTTAATTTTTTTAGGTGTGCCACCTGCATATGCCGTTGCAAATGAAGCTAACAATATTCTTGCAACTTCGGTATCAGGATCAACAACTCATTATTTAAAAAATACTTTAGATTACAAAATGGGTCTTATGATTGTTATTGGTGGAACAATTGGAACAGCTTTAGGTATTTATACTTTTACATATTTTAAAGGTATTGGAAAAATCGATACAGTTATTTCTTTAGCCTATATGTATATACTTGCAATTATTGGTACATTAATGTTAGTCGAAAGTCTTAGAGAAATAGACAGAGCAAAAAGAAACCTTATAGTTAAAAAAAAATTACACGTTCATTATTGGATACATGGTCTTCCATTAAGAATGAGATTTCCAAAATCAAAATTATACGAAAGTATATTTACTCCAATTATAATTGGTTTAGTTGTAGGATTTATTGCTGCTATAATGGGTATAGGAGGTGCTTTTATATTAGTGCCTGCAATGATTTATATAATTAAAATGCCAACAAAATTAGTTCCAGGGACTTCTTTGTTTGTAACAATTTTTGTCAGTGTCATAGTTACTTTTTTACATTCATTTAATTTTGGCTCTATAGATTTAATGTTAGTAGTAATGTTGGTTATTGGTTCGATCATAGGGGTTCAAGTGGGGCAAAAACTTGGTGAAAAAATTGATAGCTCTGGGTTAAAAGCATTACTGGCAATTTTATTATTGGTAGTTGGAATAGCTATTGCTTATGAAACTTTTTTTGCAGAACAAACTGAAAAAGAAATAATACAAGTTTTGACTGCAGATTTAAATTTTTTCTCACTATTTATTTTAGAATTTTCAGAAGACATGCCATTTTTTTATGGATTATTTTCAATTATGTTTGCAATTCTTTTGGGTGTAGGAGCTGCTCTTATTAGACGTGTTTTTTCTAATTTCAAAAAAAAAATGTTACTGAAGAAGTCTTAGTTAAAGAAATTTATATAAAATTCTATACTTAAAATACTTACCAAACCTACTGTCGCCATCCCTATAAATCCGACTATAAAAGGCTTGTAACCCATACTTCTAAGATCTTTAAGATTAGTTGATAAACCAATAGCAGCCATTGCCATTGTTAAGAATATTTTTGATGATGATTTAATAGTATTAACTGCTTCTAGCCAAAAATTATTATAAGTGTTTAAAAAAAATTGATCTCCAATATTTCTTAAAATTATCATAGCCACAAAACCTATTACAAAATATGGGAAAATAGCTAATATTGAGTAATCTTTTTTAACAACATTGTTTCTATTATAAAGAAATGCAAATAATGGAATCATTATTACCAAAAAAGTATTTCTTATTAATTTTGTCACTGTTGCAATATTCAATGTTTCTGGGCTATCAAATTGCTGATCATAAATAAGTCCAGCCGCAGCAACTTGCGATGTTTCATGAATTGATGTGCCCAAAAATAAACCAACAAACATTGGTTCAGCATTAAAGTAATAATTAGCAAAATAAGGATATATAAGCATCGATAAAATTCCAAACAAAGTGATGTTAGCAATTGCATATGATACTTCATTTTTTTTTTGCACCAATTACTGGAGCAGTTGCCATAATTGCTGTTGTCCCACATACTGTGCTTCCAATAGATATTAAGTAAGCCATTCTTGTTGGGATTTTAAGTTTTTTAATTAACAGTTTTATAACTATTAGTACTGTTATAATGCAAATTATGATTAAAGGTATTGCTACTGCTCCAAATTCTAAAAACTCAAAAGGTTTTAATTGAATTCCTAAACAAATTATTCCAAGTTTGAGAATATATGATTGAGTAAAGTCTAAACCTTTTACAAAGTTATCTCTCATTTTGAATATATTTCCAAAAAGCATCCCAAGTAAAATAGCAATCATGGCTGTCGATATTGGACTTTTATCGTAACCTAATAATTCAATACCAATAATATTATTAAATCCTTGAGATAAACTGTAGAGAACAAACGCTAAAACAATACCTGGCAAAATGACCAAATATTTTTTAAATAACATTACTTTATAGATAAATTTTTAAGCACTTCTGTAAAGTTTAGTCATAACAAACTCTTTATGACCTAAAGCTTCAGCACAAGTTAATCTACCGTTAGCAACTCTAATCATTGATTTGATTAATTCATCACCAGCTTGAGACATGGTCATCTCACGTGATAAAATTTTTGATACATCACAATCAATATGTTCACCCATACCCTTTACAGTTAATGGGTTGGCGGTTAATTTTACAACTGGTTCGATGGGATTGCCCACGATATTACCTTGACCTGTTGGGAATAAGTGAATATTAAATCCAGCTGCTGCTTGAAGTGTTACACATTCAGCTGCTGCTGAGGATGTATCCATAAAGTATAAGCCTTTACCTTTGGTTGGTTCTTCAGCTGGTTCTAAAACATCTATAAATTTACAACTTCCAATTTTTTGAAAGTTTCCAAATGCCTTTTCTTCAATTGTAGTTAATCCACCAGCAATATTTCCTGCAGTAGGTTGGCTTTCTGAAAGGTCATCAGTTGCTTCTTTAAGTATAAAATCATTATATGAATTCCATGTTTTCATAAATTTTTCTGATGCTTCTGGTGTAGCACCTCTTTTAGCACAAACAGTTTCAGCTCCAGTAAGTTCTGAAGTTTCTCCAAAACATAAATGAACACCCATTGGTTCTAATTTATCCATTAAATTTCCAACTGTAGGGTTAGCAGCTAATCCAGATGTTGTATCTGACTCTCCACACTTAACTGATATCCATAAATCACTCATTGGACATTCTTCTCTTTGTTTTTCAGACGCCCACATTACAAATTCCTGAGCTTTTTTTGAAGCTTCCATGACAGTACCAATATCTCCAGTTCGCTCAATATGAAATCCTTCAACTGGTTTTCCAGTCTTTGCTATTCCATCAACTATTTTTTTTGTCCATTTTGGCTCTATACCAATAACTATTACTGCTGCAACATTTGGGTTGCTTCCAGTTCCAATCATTGTTCTAAAATGTAGATCTAAGTCAGCACCAAATTGAAGTCTTCCATAAGAGTGAGGTAGAGCCATTGTACCTTTAATATTGTTTGCAACTGCTTCAGCACAAGCGTTCGAGATATCATCAACAGGTAAGATGATTACGTGATTTCTTGTTCCTGCTCTGCCATTTTCTCTTTTATAACCTAAAAAACTTTTTGGAATTTCCATATTTTTTACCACTTCTTCGTTTTTACATTGTGAACATGAACATGTTCACCTTTTTTGATTGATTTAACTACTTTTCCAATGTCATGACCATATTTTAAAATAGTATCACCTTCGTTAAGGTCAACCATCGCAATTTTATGTCCTAATTGAATTTCGTCTACTGATTGAATTTGAACTGTTTTATCATTTTCCATAATCCAGCATGCACAATCTTGTTTTGGAGTGATTTTATCAATAACAACCACTCCTACGTTGTCCTTTTCGTCATGTATAATAATATCTGTAGCCATAATTGTGTCGATTTGTTTGTTTGAAATTTTTTAAATCTTATATATTAATCGTTAAAATTAACAAACGAATTTTATTTTTTTTAAATTTACACATTAGAGAGGTTCTATTTTATGACAAAGATGACAACAGAAGAAGCTTTTGTAAAAGTTTTACAAATGCACGGTATTGAACACGCATTTGGAATTATCGGTTCAGCTTTTATGCCAATTTCAGATATTTTTCCTGATGCTGGAATTACTTTTTGGGACGTTGCTCATGAAACAAACGGTGGATTAATTGCAGATGGTTACACAAGATCTACTGGTAAAATGTCAATGGTTATTGCACAAAATGGTCCTGGAATTACTGGTCTTGTAACACCAATTAAAACTGCATACTGGAACCACACACCATTATTATTAGTAACACCTCAAGCTGCCAATAAAACTATGGGTCAAGGTGGTTTTCAAGAAGTAGAGCAAATGAATTTATTTAAAGATATGGTTTGCTATCAAGAAGAAGTTAGAGACCCTTCAAGAATGGCAGAAGTATTAAATAGAGTAATTGAAAAAGCGATCAGAGGGTCAGCTCCAGCACAAATAAATGTTCCAAGAGATTATTGGACACAAGTAATTGATATTGACCTTCCCCCAATTGTAAGACTTGAAAGACAAGCAGGTGGAGTTGATGCAATTAAAAAAGCAGCCGACTTATTGTCAAACGCTAAGTTTCCAGTAATACTATCAGGTGCAGGTGTTGTAATTGGTGGGGCAATTGAAGATTGTAAAAAATTAGCTGAGAAATTAGATGCTCCAGTTTGTTCAGGGTATCAACATAATGATAGTTTTCCAGGAAGTCACCCATTAGCAGCTGGACCATTAGGTTATAATGGATCAAAAGCTGGAATGGAATTAATTAAGAAAGCTGATGTTGTTCTTGCACTTGGTACAAGATTAAATCCTTTCTCAACATTACCAGGTTATGGAATGGATTACTGGCCAAAAGATGCAAGTATCATTCAAGTTGATATGAATTCAGATAGAATTGGTTTAACTAAAAAAGTATCAGTTGGTATTTGTGGGGATGCAAAATTAGTATCTCAACAAATTTTAGCTCAACTTTCTTCAACAGCTGGAGACACGAATAGAGAAGAGAGAAAAAATACAATTCACCAAACTAAATCAGCTTGGTTACAAGAGTTATCAAGCTTAGATCATGAAGATGATGATGAAGGAACAGTATGGAATGCAGAAGCTAGAAAAAGAGATGCAGATAGAATGTCTCCTAGAGAAGCTTGGAGAGGAATTCAAGCAGGTATGCCTGATGATGTAATTATATCAAGTGATATTGGTAATAACTGTGCAATTGGAAATGCTTATCCTACATTTGAAAAAGGTAGAAAATACTTAGCACCAGGATTGTTTGGTCCTTGTGGGTACGGTTTTCCAGCAATTCTTGGAGCAAAAATTGGATGCCCAGAAACACCAGTAATTGGTTTTGCAGGTGACGGTGCATTTGGTATCAGTATGAATGAGATGAGCTCATGTGCTAGAGAAGAATGGCCAGCAATTACAATGGTGATTTTTAGAAACTACCAATGGGGTGCTGAAAAAAGAAATACTACTTTATGGTTTGATGACAATTTTGTTGGAACAGAGCTTGATCCAGAATTAAGTTATGCAAAAGTTGCTGATGCTTGCGGATTAAAAGGTGTCACTGTTCGAACAATGGAAGAGACAACAAATGCCATTAAGCAATCATGTGAAGATCAAAAGAAAGGAATTACAACATTTATTGAAGTAATTCTTAACCAAGAACTGGGAGAGCCTTTCAGAAGAGATGCTATGAAAAAACCAGTTAAAGTTGCAGGGATCAAAAAAGAAGACATGATTAAGCAACCTTCTTTGGTATCTTAAGATCTTTTAAAAATATCATATCTGTCATAATCTAACTGCATGTATGTAGTTAATGATGACGGTTGTAGTTGGATTAATGACCTTGATAGAAGATCTAATATAAAAACTTTAGATAAAGATAAATCCTGTGACTGGTTAATTATAGGTGCAGGCTATACAGGTTTATCTGCTGCTAGAAAATTATCAGAACTTCATCCAAATCAAAAAATTATTATCGTTGATGCCCAATTAGCAGGTGAGGGTGCAAGCGGAAGGAACTCAGGTTATTTAGTTGATACTACCCTTAATGATGGTTTCACCTCAAATAAAGAACTTTCTAATTATAAAAAGAAGACTGATATTTATAAATTAGGTATTGATGTCGTAAAAAGATTTATTAAAGAACATCAAGTTGATTGTGATTGGAATGAAAGTGGAAAATATTTTGCCTCATCAAATGAAAAAGATAGAAAGATATTAGAAAATTTTAGTAAAACTTTATTAAAATTAAATTTTGAGCATAAAATTTTAGAAAAAAATGATTTAGGCAAAAGATTAGGAACGAATTTTTATAACCTAGCACTTTATACTAAAGGTGGAATTTTATTACATCCAGGAAAACTTGTAAGAGCAATGGTTGACACTTTGCCAGATAATGTTGAGTTATTAGAAAATTCTCAGTTAAATGAATGGTCAAAGAACAATGATACAATTATTTGTAAATTTAATAATCATAAAATAATTACTAAAAAAATTATTTTTTGCACAAATGGTTTTTTAAAATCACTTGGTATAAAAAATAATTATAATTTCCCCTTAACTTTAACTGCAAGCATGACAAGACCATTAACTGATATAGAATATAAAGTCATTGGTGAACCCAAAGAGTGGGGTGTGCTACCTGTTAGACCAATGGGTGCAACTATTAGAATGACAAAAGATAAAAGAATTTTAATTAGAAATACTGCAGAGGTTCATAGTCCTTTTAAAATGTCTAAATCAGATTTAGATAAAAGATCTTTAAATCAAAAACTTGGAATCAAAAAAAGATTTTCAAGCTTAGGAAATGATATTATTGAGTCTAGTTGGTCTGGGATTGTATCTCGAACAAGAAATAGTTCACAAATTTTTGATAAAATTGATAAAAATATCTTTGCAGCAGGTTGCTATAATGGTTCTGGTATTGGAGTTGGAACTTTATTTGGTGAACAGATAGCAATTAAAGCAAGCAATGAAAATAGTAATGAAATTAATATAATAGAATCTAGAAGTAAACCTACTTGGCTTCCACCACAGCCATTTTTAAATATTGGAGTTAAAACAAGATTAATATTTGAGAGACTTAGATCTCGATCTGATGTGTAGTTATTGATTTCTTATAAGTGGATAAACTTTAGGGCTTAAATACTTAAAATTAGTAATCAAAATTAAGATTAATGTAGCAAGCCCAATCCCAATAGTTACCTGCAAAAATATTGCTAAATCAAACTTCCAAGTGATTTGAAAAATATTTTCAATGATAAATTGTGAACCTATTACCGCAAAAAATAGAGCTATTAAAATTATGGATGTGAATATAATAAGAAACTCAATGATTGAAGAAAGTATAACTTCAATTTTAGAAAAACCTAAAATCTTAAATATTAAATTTTGAAATTCTTTAATTTTACCTTGCACTATAATTGCACTGGATATTACAATTAAACCAATGACTATAGTTATTGCAGAGATAACAGTTACAGCAATAAACACTTTGTTTAATAAGTCTGTTACTTTCTCCAGGTAATCAGTGATTTTTATAATAGAGAGACTAGGCATTTTATCTAGTAAAGCAGTTTCATTGAAATTCTCTAAGTTTTTAAACTTTGAAGTGGCCAAATATTCATGAGGGATATTTTTTGCAAATTGAGGATTTAATAACATTGCAAAGTTAATAGTAAAATCTCTGTAGTCTACTAATCTGAAGTTTACAATTTCACCTTCAATTTCACGACCATAAATATTTAAAGTAAAAATATCACCAATTTTAATATTAAAATCTTTAGCAATTTTGCTATCAAGTGAAATTTGAAGCTTATCAGGTCTATCTAAGTCCCACCACTCACCTTCTACAATTGGGTTATCTTTTAAAACTTTATCAGCCCAAGAAGACCTTCTGTCATTTCTAATTACCCAGTGGCTGTCATTACTTGAATCGATATAAGTATTTGGATCTATTCCATTAATTTTTAAAATACCTGTTGAGACCATAGGTACAATTTCAAGGTTCGCTTCTTTATCCATATCAAAAATTAAATCTTCAAATATTTGTCTTTCATTACTTTGAATACCAATGAAAAAATAATCAGGTGCAAGTTCTGGTATAGATTTTGCAATTTCTCTTTTAAAGTTTGAACCCACAAAAGCCAAAGTTAACAATAAGGTGACGCCCAAACCTAAAGACATAATAGTTATAGGAGTAATACTTTTAGTTTGAGTAATATTTTTGACTGATACTTTAATTGAAATATTTGAGTGCTCTTTAAGTCCTTTAAATAATTTAATAATCAAGTTTGATAATAAATAAAAGACTAATAGACAAACAAAGAAAGCTCCAAAATAACCCAAGCTATAAATGGGTCGAGCAGAACCAATGGTAAATAAAGAAATTAAAATTGATAATAATAATAGACTTAAAACAATTGATTTTTTTGAATAATAAAATTGAAGGTTTTGAAACACATTTCTAAATAAGTTTGATGCCTTAACTTGATCAATTGCATTAATGGTTGGTATAGAAAATATGATTAATACCAATAAACCTACTGAAAAAACTTTGAAATAATTAAAAATAGAAAAACTGCCTTCAATATTTAATCCAAGGCCAGCTGACAGATAAACATCAACAATAGGGACCAGAAAGAAACTAAAAGAGTAGGCGGCAGTGGATATTATGAATAATAGAATAAGTAATTGTAGATAGTAGACTATTTTTATATCCTTTGAGAAAAAGCCTAAAGATTTTTTAACTGCAATAGACATATTGTTCTGATTAATGAATGAAAGTAGAGTGTTAGCAATCCCAATTCCAGCAATTAACATTGCACTAATTGATACAAGCGACAAAAACTGAGAAAAATTATCAATTATTCTCTTTAGTGGACCATCAGATTTTTCATGATATCTAAGTCTTACTTTTTTTTCATTTTTGAATAATTGTTCAATTTTTTTAGATAAAGCTTTTGGATTATCTCCTTCATTAAATCTTACCTTATATTCATAGTTTAAAAAGCTGCCTAGGTTGTTAAGTTTTAGTAATTCTAATGTTTGTTTACCCGCTAAAGCAAAATCACCAAATACAAATGCACCTCCAATATCCGGTACCGATTTTACGATACCAATTACAGTAAAGAGTTTGTCTTGAACTTTAATTATATCATTTATTTCTAAATTAAGATTTTTGAAAATATTTTCATTAACAAGAATTGTATTTTCTGTAGTTTGTAATTTTTCAAATGCACCACTTGGTTCATAACCCACTTTGCCAAATAAAGGATAATTTTTATCTACTGTTTTAATTCTAGAAAATATTGATTTATTTTTAGCTTTATTAGTAGTTGAGATCATGGTGCTAAACTCAACCATTTGTGAAACGGTAGCAAATTCTTTAACTTGGTTAATTAAATCTAAGTTGCCAACATTTCGATTGTAATCAATTTCAATATCTCCACCTAAAAGTGCTCTTGAATTATTATTTAATTCTTTATTCAAACTATCTTCAATGGTGAAAATTGAACTTAAGATAAATAAACTGATAAAAAGTGTTAAAATAATACTAGAAATTTTTTTATAATTTCTACTTAAGTCTCTTAAGGCATATATCAAAGTCAACTTGTACTCTGAAAGCTTAGACAATTTTTCCATCTTTGATTTTAATTTTTCTTTTTGCTTTATTTGCAAGTTTTGGGTCATGGGTAACCATAATTAAAGATGATTTTTCTTCCTTGATATATTTAAACAAAATATCTGCAATCATTTGTGAATTTTCACTGTCTAAATTGCCTGTAGGCTCATCAGCTAAAATTAGTTTAGGCTTCATAGCTATAGCTCTTGCAATTGCTACACGTTGCTGTTCACCACCTGATAGTTGACTTGGTAAATTATTAAACCTTTTTTTTAACCCAAATCTATCCAATAACTCTTTTGCTCGTTCGTTAGGGTTCTTCAAATTATTTAACTCTAAGGTTAGAGCAACATTTTCAACGGCAGTATAATTTGGAATAAGATAAAAAGATTGAAAAACTATACCTATGTTCTTTCTTCTAATTTTAGACACTTCATCTTCACTCATTTTAGATATTTCTTGATCCTCAAAAAATATCTTACCAGAGGTTGCTTTTTCTAGTCCTCCAGCAAGCATAATTAAGCTTGTTTTCCCTGATCCACTTTCCCCAACTATTGAAATAGACTCATTTTTTTTAGTCTCTAAATTAATATTCTTTAAAACCTTAATAGTATCGTTGCCAGTTTGGTATTTAAGATTAACGTTTTTTAGCTTAAGAAGACTTTCCATGATTAAAAGATTTATTATTAAAATTATTGCCTTCTGTCTAGTGAGCATAAACGTTAATGCTATAGAAAACGTTATCTTATTTGGTGATAGCCTAATGGCGGGCTATGGACTTCCCCAGGAAAAACATTTAGCCATTATCCTTCAAAATAATCTTAATGATAGTGGATATAATCTTGAGGTTATTGATGGGAGTGTATCTGGAAGCACATCTGCTGGTGGATTAAACCGTGTAGAGTGGTCTTTATCTCAGCCTGATATTGATTTAATAATCTTAGGACTGGGTGCTAACGATATGTTAAGAGGAATAAGCCCCATTGAGACTGAAAAAAATTTAGAAAAAATTATTCAAACAGCAAAACTAAAAAATATAGAAATAATTTTAGCCGGAATGATTGCACCAACAACTCATGGAATTAATTATAAAAAAAAGTTTGATAATATTTATCCAAATTTAGCAAAAAAATATGATCTAAATTTAATACCTTTTTTATTAGAAGGTGTAGCTTTAAAACCTGAACTTAATCAAGATGACGGTATGCACCCAAATGAAAAAGGAACTATAATTGTAAGTGATACACTTACAAAAAGTATCATCAGTTTTATAAAAAAATAGTATATCGTGAATAAATGTTTTTAAATACGAAACTACAATCTAGAGAGAAACCGATAAAAGTTGCATTCATCGGATGTGGAAAATTTGTAAGCATGTTTCTTGCTCAATACAATCAATTACAAAAAATTATAATTGATACTATCGTTGACATTAATATTGATAATGCAAAAAAAAATTGTCTCAAGAGCGGTTTAAGTAATGAGACAGTTAATAAGATAAATTTTGTTACTTCTTTAGATGAAGCAATAGAAAGAGACGTTGAAGTTTTTATAGAAGCTACGGGAAATCCAATCGTTGGAACAGTTCATGCAATTAAAATTATAAAAAACAAGAGACACATTATATTAGTGAATGTTGAAGCTGATGTTACATGTGGAAAATACCTTGCTGATCTTGCAAAAGAAAATAATGTTATTTGTTCAATGGCTTATGGTGATCAACCTTCATTAATTATGGAACAAATTGAATGGGCACAGTTAAATGGTTTCTCAGTTGTTTGCGCAGGAAAAGGAACTAAGTACCATCCTGATTTTGAATACTCAACACCAGATACGGTTTGGGGTCACTATGGTTTAAGCAAAGAACGTGCTGAAATTGAATCTGGCATGAATCCTAAAATGTTTAATAGTTTTTTATGTGGAGATAAATCTGCAATTGAAATGTGTGCTGTGAGCAATGCTTCAAATTTAAAATGTCCAAGTAATGGATTAACTTTTCCACCTGTTGGCGTGTATGACATTGCTAAAAAATTAATTCCAAAAGAAGAAGGGGGATTAATTGACTATCAAGGTCAAGTAGAGGTGATATCCAGTATTGATTTAAATCAAAAAGATATTCCAAATGATCTTAGATGGGGTGTGTACATAGTAATTAAAGCTCAAAACCAATATGTCAAAAATTGTTTTAAAGATTATGGAATGGTCACTGACGTGTCTGGCAGTTATTCAGCTATATGGAGGCCATACCACTATATTGGCTTAGAACTTGCTCAATCAATATATGCAATTGCACTTGATCAAAAAGCAACAGGGCAAACTATAAATTATAATGCTGATGTTGCAGCTTACGCAAAAAAAGATTTAAAAGTAGGAGATCGATTAGACGGTGAGGGTGGTTTTTGTGCTAGAGGAAAGCTAATTACTTCTAAAAAATCAAAAGATGAAAAAATTTTACCTCTTGGTTTAACAGATGGGGCAATAGTTAAGAAAGATATTAATATAGATCAATCTATAAGATTAGATGATGTGGAGTTAAACCTTCCAGAAGATGTTGTTAAAGCTAGACAATATCAATATGATTTAATTTAAATGATCAAATTTATTCTGCCAGCTATAATTGTCCTCTTCATTGTAGTATTCTGGGAAAAAATTACTGAAACAGTATTCAAGAAATTTAATATTAAGCTTAATTATATTATTGTGAGTGCTGTGTTAATAACTATCGCTATAATAACTTTATTAATCAATTATGGATGAATTTAATTAATGAAATTTTTTTTAGAGATCTTAATTCATGAGTGATATTTTTCCAAAAGGATCAGCATGGATGAATGAGGAATTCATTCAACTTTCTGAAGCAAAAATTCCTATTTTAGATTGGGGTTTTTTAAGATCTGATGCAACATATGATGTTGTCCATGTTTGGAAGGGTAGATTTTTTCAATTAGATAAACATATTGATCGTTTCTTTAAATCAACAGAAAAACTCAGAATGCCATGTAGATTTAGTCGTGAAAAAATAAAAAGAATATTAGCAGGCTGTGTTAAAGAAGCTTCGCTTGAAGATTCTTATGTTGAAATGATCCAAACAAGAGGAATGTCTCCAAATTTTGTTAGAGATCCTCGTAAAGCGACACCACGCTTTATGGCTTTTGCAGTACCATTTGGCTGGATACTTAGGCCAGAAGATTTTGAAAAAGGATTAGATGTATATTTGACTGATATAACAAGAATTCCTCCAAGTTCAGTAGATCCAACTATTAAAAATTATCATTGGATGGATTTAGTTACGGGTATGCTTGATGCGTACGACAGAGGACATCATACTGCTTTATTGGTAGATAAGGATAACAATATATCTGAAGGCCCAGGCTTTAATATTTTTTCTGTTGATGAAAATGGAATTAATACACCAGACCATGGAGTATTAGAAGGTGTCACAAGACAAACAGTTTTTGATTTAGCAAAAGAACTAAATATCAACGTTAATAAAAGATCTATAACTATTGAAATGTTAAAATCATCTAAAGAATTATTTGCCACCTCAACAGCAGGAGGTGTAATGCCAATAACAAAAGTAAGTGGGGAAAATATTAAACAAGGAACAGTAGGTGATGTTACAAGAAATATTCACAAACTCTATTGGGACAAACATTCAGATCCTGTGTGGAGTACATCCGTAAAGGACATATTGTTATAGGATTTTATAGCATGACTTGATGATAGAGGCCTAAAGTACAACTAAATCCAGTTTTTGCTTACCTAATCTTTCGTTACCATTCTCTGTCACAAGATAGGTTTCTCCTAAATTCATGGCTAGATTGCTGTCTGAATCCATTAGGATCATATGCATAAAGAAGACATTACCAGGAGTTATTACATAAGGATTACCTGTGTATAACATTGGCCAGTCCATCCAGTTGGGAGAGAAGGTTGAACCTAATGAATAACCACAAGCATTCATTCTTGCTTTATTGTATCCAAGGTCATCAAAAGTTTTTGCGTGTATATCAAATACATCTCCAGCAGTTTTTCCAGGTATTAAAGTCTTTGCACAATTATTTAAAGCTTCAACACAGGCCTCGTGCATCTTAATATGTTTTGGATCAGCTTTACCAATGGGGATAGTCCTAAACATTGCTGAATGATAATGTTTATAAGTTCCAGCCCATTCAATAGTTAACTGATCGGTATCTGACAAAATTCTTTTTTCTGATTGATATCTACACAGTAATGCATTGTGTCCTGATCCAATTATATATTCATTCGCTGGATAATCACCACCACCCTCTAAAACAACTCTTTGCATTTCAGCCAAAATTTTTGCCTCGCTAGCACCAGCTTTTGCATATTTCCACGCTTCATCAAGACCTAGATCGGCAAGTTCTGCAGCTTTTTTTACATAAACAATTTCTTCTTGAGATTTAATAACTCTATGTTTGGTAATTAATTCAGATTGATCTTCTACTTCACAATAGCCTTCTAGTGAATTATTGAGTCTTAAAGCATTACGACCTGTCATACCGTAAGCTTCATACTCAATACCAATTTTTTTATCATTTAAATTTAGTTCATTTAAGATGATTTTAAGATCATCTGTTGGATTAGACTGGTCTTTATCTACCCAAATTCTTATATCTTCAATATTTGAGGTGTTTTGAGCCTGTCTTAAATCTGGAGCTCTTGTTAAAAGAATAATATTTCCTTTCTGGTCTAATATTAATGTTTGAAAAAAAACATAGCCAAAAGTGTCGTAGCCAGTAAGCCAAAACATAGACTCTTGCCTGAACATTAAAAAAGCATCAAGATTTTGCTCTTTCATAGACTTTAATGTTGCTAGTTTTCTTTTTTCAAATTCTTGTTTACTAAAGTGTAACGCCATTAATAAATTTTTAAAAATTAATGAATAATTGCTTTGGCAGATCCAAGTTGATCTACTTTTCCAGTGTAAAGACCTTTACCTAAAATTGGCACAACCCCAACAGTTGATCCAGTGAATACATAAAAATCTTTATCAAGATTTACTTTATCTTTTTTTAATTCATTTAAAACAAATCTAAGTGAATTAAGTGGATTTATGTAAACAGTATTTGTATTTCCATTAACACTTTGCCCATTTTTTTTATTAGTAATATTTGTCTTTAAGTTTCCAATTTTAATTTTTTTGAATTTCTTCTTTTGTCCAATCAAAAACTTAACGTTAGCACCAAAATCACTACACAAATCACCAAAACTAGTTATACCTTTTTTCTTTTGTCTATAACCAATGACTTCAATACAAGGAGCCATATGTGAAATATACTTTGTTACATTTTTCATAGTAACTGACCCTTTGGATGCGAAAAAGTTTTTCTTAATTAGGTAACAAACTTCAAGCTCAATACCTAAAGTAGACTTATTAATTTTTACTTTTTTTCCACTTTTTATAAAATTCTTTTTAAAGATTGCAGCATAGAAAGGTTTCTTTTCTTTAAGTTTTTTCATGACAGGTATACCTGTTCCTGCTGCTTTAAATCCAACTATTGGATCTTTAACTTTACTCTCACATAATTTTCTTAGCTTTTGAGCTTCACTTAATTTTTTTGTAAATTTAGCTGGAAGAGGTGCAATTATTTTATTTTTAACAAAAGCATTAACTAATTTATCTGCTGTCTTTTCTAATAAGGTTTTATTCATTATTGAATGTTTAGTATAGTTGCAGGATCTAGTCTAGTGCCAAACCAATTAAGTCTTACATCAAGGTGGGGACCAGTTGATCTACCTGATGAACCAACTGTTGCGATGATGTCTCCCTTTTTTACATGATCACCTATATTTACAAAAATTTCATCCATATGCATGTAGAGAGTTGAAATTCCATGACCATGGTCAAATATCAAAGTTGCACCCGTATAAAATAAATCTTTTTCAGCAAGAGTAACAATACCGTTATTCATTGCCTTAACAGGTGTACCTTTTTTTTGAGCAAAATCTAAACCGTAATGGGGCCATTTAGGTATGCCATTTAAAATTCTTTGACTGCCATAAACACCAGTAATTATTGCATCATCAACTGGTATAATAAACTTTTCTTTAAAAAACTGTAAGTCGCTTTCTATTTCTCTTGCATCAGCTATTAATTTATTTTCCTTTTTAATTCTTGCATAAAATTCTTCAGGGGGTGTAACCTTTTTTTTAGGTAAACCATCAATTTTTTGAATATTGTATTTTCTTTTTTTAATTTTTTTTACAATCTTGTTATTGTTTTCAGTAATTGTAATGTCGAACTTTCTATCTTTTTCGATCCCAAATGCAAAATAACCATCCTTTGAGACTTTAACTTTTTTTTTATCTACTAAGATTAAAGCACCAGGTTCTGTTTTTCCAATAATGTAATGTCCTTGAATAAATTTTCCCTGAAATTCTATTGCAAAAGATTGCGTTGAAAAAAATAATGCTACTAATAACAGGAGTCTGTATATTACTTTGCAGTCCATCCACCGTCTACTAAAATTGATGTGGCCGTAACCATTGATGATGCTGAAGAAGCTAAAAAACAAACACTTGTTGCTACATCACTTTCTGTAGCTAATTTTCCCATGGGGATATTACCTAAAGCTAGTTTTTTAAATTCTTTGTTTTTGAAAAATCTTTTAACCATTGGTGTTGCAACAAAAGTAGGTGCCACTGTATTTACTCTAATATTGTTTTTTGCAAGCTCAACACCCATACCTTTAGTTAAACCTTCAATACCAAATTTTGTCATATTATAAACGTTTCTACCAGCCATTCCAACATGACCAAGTTGAGAGGACATATTAATAATTGATCCACCTCTTTTTTTATTTTTTAGCATTTTTTTAACAACTAATTGAGCAACATTAAAAGCAGCTTTAAGGTTTAAATCTACTAAGTAGTTCATATTTTCTTGTTTAATTTTTTCAAAGGGTTCAGGAATATTTGTACCAGCATTATTAACCAAAACATCTATGATTTTAATTTTATCTAGATTTTCTTTTAATTCTTTGTAATTCATTACATCACAATTAACTTTGATAACTTTACCTTTTACCTTTTTTATTTCTTTTTCAAGTTTATCAAGATCTGATTGAGTTCTACTTAATGCAATAATTGTTGCTCCAGCTTCAGCAAGTGCAATAGAACAGGCTCTCCCCAAGCCTTTTCCAGCACCAGTAACTAAAGCATATTTGTTTTTAAGATTTATTTTTTGTAAGTACATTTAAATAAATATTTTTAAATCTGTATAGATTAATTCGATTGCAACAACCAGTATAGCAATTAAACCAATCCATGCTATCCATTTATATTCGTTAATCCATCTTGATATTATAGTAGCAGCTGTTGCCATAAGGATTATTGATAAAGCTAATCCAAAAATTAGAAGAACATAGTGATCGCCAGCAGCACCAGCTACACCCAAAACATTATCCAAACTCATTGTAAAATCAGCAAGTAAAACCGTCCAAATAGCTTTCATGAAACTTGAATTATCTACCTTAACGTCTTCATCAATTGACTGACCTTTAATTACATCCGTGTAGAGTTTGTAGACTATGTAAAGAAGAAGCAATCCACCTATTAGTCTTAAACCAGTTATTTGTAATAAATAGGCAGTTAGCATAGTTAAGATAATTCTTAAAATTACTGCACCACCTATCCCCCAAAAAATTACTTTTTTTCTTTGTTCCACTGGAAATTTCGAAGCTACCATTCCAATAATAATGGCATTATCTCCAGCTAAGACTAAATCTATAAATATAATTTGACCTAAGATTACAAGTTGCTCAGGTCCGAATAATTCTGCAAACATCAGTTGCTTAGTATCATATCAGCGCCTTTTTCTGCAATCATTATTGTAGGTGCATTAGTATTACCAGAGGTGATATTAGGCATTATAGAAGCATCAATCACTCTTAAATTTTTTATTCCGTGAACTTTTAACTGATCGTCAACAACAGCCATATCGTCTTGACCCATTTTACATGTTCCGACTGGGTGAAATATTGTCTGAGCATAATCTGCTGCTGCTTTTAATATGTCCTCATCTTCTGTTAAATGAGTTCCGGGACGATATTCTTCTGGGCTAAATTTTTTGAAAGTCTCAGATTCTAAAACAATTTTTCTCGTTAACTTAAGACCAGCTGCTGCTATTCTTCTATCTTCATCAGTTGATAGATAATTCATCTTTATTTTTGCATAAGTTCTAGAATCTTTATCTGTCACACTGATATGCCCTCTACTAGTGGGTCTTATTTGTGAAACTGTCGGAGTAAAACCATGAAATTCATGGTTCTTAGTCGCCCCTAATGTATCCATACTCATTGGTTGAACATGCCACTGTAAATCAGGCAATTCTAGTGATGGGTCACTTTTAGCAAACATACACATCTGACTTGCACCCATAGTCATGGGTCCACTTCTATTAAAAACATATTCTAATCCAATTAACAAGTTGCCGAATAAGCTATTAATTTTTTTATTAAGAGATTTTATATTTTGTATTTTATATATTGGTCTAAACATTAAATGGTCTTGTAAATTTTCACCCACACCCTTTAATTCGTGCACCATTTCAATTCCTAGTTCATTTAATTTATCTGAATTTCCAACTCCAGACACTTGTAGTAATTGTGGAGAACCTATTGCTCCTGAAGATAAAATAATTTCTTTATTAGCGTTTACAGTGAATAATTCATTTTCAATCCAGTACTCAACCTCTTTAGCAACTTTATTTTCAAAATTAATTTTCTTAACATGAGCTTTTATAATTATTTTTAAATTAGGTCTTTTCTTTATGGGGTTAAGATAACCAACTGCAGCACTACATCTAAATCCATCTTTTTCAGTTACTTGAAAATAACCACATCCATGATTGTCTCCTGTATTAAAATCTTTAGTTTTTGGAACTCCAAATTCTTCAGCTGCTTTTTGGAATTCATTTAAAAGTGGTAGTTGTATTCTTTGATCTGAAACTGATAAGGGACCACCAACACCATGGAACTCATTTTCACCTCTTTCTTGATTTTCAGCTTTAATAAAATATGGTAAAACATCTGACCAACTCCAACCTTTATTGCCTAATTGCCTCCATATATCATAATCTCTATCCTGACCTCGCATATAGAGCAAACCATTGATTGAAGAACTGCCACCCAAAGTTTTACCTCTTGGATATCTTATGGATCTATTGTTCATAGTCTCATCAGGCTCTGTATTATAACACCAATCAACATCTGGATTGTGCATGGTTTTAAAATACCCAACAGGAATATGAATCCATGGATAATTGTCTTTGCCACCAGCCTCAATTAAAAGAACTTTATTTTTTGGGTTTTCAGACAATCTATTTGCCAAAACACACCCA
>JAOIXS010000010.1 GCA_028225715.1 Candidatus Pelagibacter sp. | reverse complement strand
TTTCAAGACAAACCATTAGGAACTGGTGATGCTGTCTATAAGACTAAGAAATTTATTACAGATAAATATTTTTTAATGCTACTACCTGATGATTTGATAATTAAAGAAAACTGCTCTAAGTCTATGATTTCTGTGCATAAAAAATTTAAAACATCAGTTATGGCAAGTATGAAGGTTAATAAAAGTGATGTATCTAGATGGGGTATCTACAACATTAAAAAAAAAATTGATAAAAATAATTTTATTATAAACAATGTTGTTGAAAAGCCTTCTATAAAAACTTCACCTTCTAATAATGCTGTAATTGGAAGATATATATTACCTAAAACAATTTTTTCTAAATTAAAATCATTAAAACCAGGTAAAAGTGGTGAATTTCATATCACTGACGCTATTCAAGCTTTAATAGAAGATGACAATCAATTCATCGGTCACAATTTTTCTGGTAAATACTTAGATTGTGGAACAATGAAGGGTTATATTAAATCAACGTTGGAGATTTCTAAACAATGAAACTTTGCATGATAGGAACAGGGTATGTTGGTTTAGTAAGTGGTGCTTGTTTTTCTGATTTAGGAAATGACGTTATTTGTGTTGATAAAGATTTAAATAAAATTGAAAACTTAAAAAATGGTATTATCCCAATATACGAACCAAGTTTAGACGAATTAGTTATTAAAAATTATAAAAATAATCGTTTAAAGTTCTCTACAGATTTAAAAGTTTCAATTTCAAGGTCAGACATAATTTTTATTTGCGTTGGCACACCTACTAAAAAAAATGGAAATAATGCTGACTTAAGCCAGGTATACAATGTTGCAAAAGAAATTAGTAAATCTATTAAAAAATTTAAAATTATTATAACTAAATCTACCGTCCCAGTGACAACAGGTGATGAAATAGAAAAAATTATTTCAAAAAAAGTATCAAAAAAACTTTTTTCAGTAGTTTCAAATCCTGAATTTTTAAGAGAAGGTGATGCTATAAGAGATTTTACCTACCCTGATAGAGTAGTCATAGGTACGAATAATAAAAGATCTAATAAGATTTTAAAAAATCTTTATTCACCACTGATTTCAAAAGGTGCAAAGTACGTTAATACATCTAGAAGAGCAGCTGAACTAATAAAATATGCTTCTAATGCTTTTCTAGCAACAAAGATTACTTTTATTAATGAACTAGCTAATTTATGTGAAAAAATTAATGTAAACATTGAAGATATCTCTATTGGCATGGGTCTAGATAATAGAATTGGTAGCCGTTTTTTAAGAGCAGGTCCTGCTTATGGTGGATCTTGTTTTCCAAAAGATACTAAGGCCATTACAGCTACTGCAGATAGATTTAAGACAAATTTAACAGTCATTAAGAGTGTTATCAAATCAAATGAAAATAGATCATCATTAATGCTTAAAAGAGTTTTTGAGATTTTAAAAGATAAAGTAAAAAATAAAAATATTTGTTTCTTAGGAGTAACATTTAAAGCTAATACAGATGATATGAGAGATTCTTCAAGTCTAACTATGATCCCTGAATTAATTAAAAAAGGTGCAAAAATAAATTATTTTGATCCAACTGGAGAAAAACCAGACTTTAAAAAATTTAAGAGTGTTGTTTTTTCAAATAATATTAAAGATGCAATTAAAAAATCTGATTTAATTATTATTCATACGGAGTGGAATGATTTTAAAAATATTAATTTTAAAAAAGATGTGAAAAATAAAAAGTTCTCAATTTTTGATATGAGAAATATTTACTCAGTTAACAAGATGAAAGATAAAAAAATAAAATATTTTAGTATTGGAAATTAATTTAATTCAAAGATAGCATCAACCTCAACAGACACACCAAGTGGTAAACTGTTTGTACTAACAGCTGCTCTTGTATGCATTCCAGAGTCTCCAAAAACTGAAACTATTAAATCTGAAGCACCATTTATTACTTTGGGTTGTTCTATAAAATCTTCTGTTGAATTAACAAACCCTGTAAGTTTTATACAAGATTTTACTTTTGAAAGATCATTGCCACAAGCCTTTTTAACTTGAGATATTATGTTTAGGCCACAACGCTTGGCTGCTTCATATCCATCTTCAGTTTTTAAATCTTTACCAACCTTACCTTTGATCAATTCACCATTTGCTGCGATAGAAATTTGTCCTGAGATAAATAACATTTTACCAATTTGTTTTGAAGCAACATATGATCCAACTGGATCTCTTGCCTCTGGTAGCTCTAATTTTAATTCTTTAATTTTATTTTCAAAAATCATATTCATCTTTCATTGTATTTATATTAACTTAATTTTTTTTAGACCAAGCTTTTTTCTGAAACTCTATTATATTTTTAAATGGATTTCCTGTTTTGCTAGTTTTATCTTTTATCCCTTTTTTTAGATTGTTAGATTTGCAAGCTAAATAAGATTTAGAAAATTTTTTTATATTAGTGCAATCCTTTTTTTCATTTGCATTTAATGGCGCTATCAACAATATTAGAAATGCTAATATATAAGTAAATTTATTCATTTTTTTACTTTCTTTGTTTTTTTAGTTTTCTTAGTTTTCTTAATTTTATCGTATTCTTTTCTTTTCTCAATCAATATTAAAGCTTCTTCCATATTAAGCTCTAAAGGATCCTTTTCCTCTGGAATTGTAGCATTAAGTGACTTGTATTTGACATAAGGTCCGTATTGACCCTTCATTACTCTAATGGGTTTTTTATCTTCAGGGTGTTCTCCTAGATCTTTTATAATTGATGCAGACATTCTACCTGGTTTAGCCTCTGCTATTAGAGTTATTGCTCTATTAAGACCAATTGAAAAGATCTCCTCAACATTTTCAATTCTTGCTGATTTGTTTTCACATTTCAAATATGGACCAAATCTTCCAGAGTTTAATATTATATCTTTTTGATTTTCAGGGTTAATACCTAAACTTTTTGGTAATGAGCATAAAAATTTAGCTCTATCAAGATCTACGCTATCTAACATAATTCCTTTAGGTATAGAGACATTTCTTAAATTATTAACTTCTTTTTCTATCTTCTTTTTTTTTACTTTTTTTTTCTTTTTTGTTTCAACTAAAATTTCTTCTTTTATTTCCTCAATTTTTTCATACTGTAAATAGGGACCAAACCTTCCATTTTTAAGGTACATATCATTTCCATTTTCATGCTTACCTATAAATTTTGGTTCAGCTAGTTGAGATTGAGCAGCTGCTTTTGCTTTAGACAGGGGTCTGGTAAATTTACAATCTGGATAATTTGAACAACCAATAAAAGCACCACCTCTAAAACTATTTTTTAAACTTAATGATCCACTGTCACATAGTTTACATTGTCTATTAATATTTCCATCTTTATCTCTTTCAAAAATTAAACTACCTAGACTATCGTTTAATAGATCTAAAACTTCTCTAGTTCTTTTTTCTTTAACATCAGATACATTTTGACTAAAATCTTTCCAAAATAACTCTAGAACTTTTATCCATCCTTCTTTACCGGTAGTAATGTTATCAAGTTGATTTTCTAAACTTGCAGTGAAATTATAGTCAACATACTTAGAGAAAAGTTTTTCAAGAAAAGCAGAAATTAGTTTACCACGATCAGTTGGGTGAAATCTTTTATTAATTGTTTCTGCATACCCTCTAGTAGATATAACGGATATTATACTCGCATATGTTGAGGGTCTTCCAATACCCAGTTCTTCTAATTTTTTAACTAAACTTGCTTCAGAGTATCTTGGCGGTGGTTGTGTAAAATGTTGTTCATCTAATAAAGCTTCTATATTAACTGGACCTTTGTTCATTTTAGGAAGGATATCTTCATCATCATCTTTTTTTGTATCTTTCATAACTTTTAAAAAGCCATCAAACTTAATAACAGATCCGCTAGCTTTACAGATTGTTCCATTATCTTCTGAGGTTATCGTTATAGTATTTCTATCAAATTGAGCAGGCTTCATTTGTGAGGATAGGGCTCTACTCCAAATTAAATCATATAATTTATGCTGATCTGGACTTAGATATTTTTTAACTATTCCTGGTGCTCGCATAATATCTGTGGGTCTAATTGCTTCATGTGCTTCTTGAGCATTTTTAGCTTTTTTCCCAGAGTAACTTGTTGCATTATCTGGAACATATTCATCACCAAACTCATTTTTAATATATTTCCTAAAGGTGTCTATAGCGTCTGTAGATAAGTTGGTGCCATCTGTCCGCATGTAAGTGATAAGACCAATAGTTTCACCGTCTATTTCTATACCTTGATAAAGTTTTTGAGCTATTTGCATTGTACGTGATGCTCCAAATCCTAATCTACCAGAAGAAACTTGCTGTAATGTAGAGGTAGTAAAAGGACCGGAAGGGTTTCTGTTAACAATTTTACTTGAGATATCATTTATATTGAACTTTTTAGACTTAACCTCTTCCATTGCTTTATCAATTTCAGCTTTATTTTTAAAAGAAAATTTTTCAATTTTTTTATCATTTAATTGAGTGATACTTGCTAATATAGAATTTTTATCATTGTCGTTGAATTGAATACTTAAAGTCCAAAACTCTTCAGGATCAAAAAGCTCAATTTCATGTTCTCGTTCTGTAATTAATTTTAAGGCAACTGACTGAACGCGCCCTGCAGATTTAGAACCAGGTAACTTTGTCCATAAAATTGGTGATATATTAAAGCCAACTAAATAGTCTAAAGCTCTTCTAGCCATATAGGCATCAACAAGTAGTGGCTCTATTTGTCGTGGGTTTTCAATTCCATGAATAACTGCTTTTTTTGTAATTTCATTAAAAACAACCCTTTCTACATGCTTGTCTTTAATTAATTTTTTCTCATTTAAATATTCTTTAACATGCCAAGCAATCGCCTCTCCTTCACGGTCGGGGTCAGTAGCTAATATGATTTTTGATGAAATTTTAGCCGCATCTGTAATTTCTTTAAGATATTTTTTAGAAAAACTATCTACTTCCCATTCCATTTCAAAATTATTTTCTGGATCAACAGAACCATTTTTCGAAGGAAGGTCTCTAATATGACCATAACTTGCTAATACAATATAATCATCACCTAGATATTTATTGATAGTTTTTGCTTTAGCTGGGCTTTCTACGACTACAAGATTCATTTCTAAACAAATTACTTAAAAGACTTAGATAGTCAAATCAATAAATTTTAGTCTTACTTTCTTCTTTGTTTTTCAATCGTTTGACATTTTCTCTGTGTGTGTAGAATATAAGCACAAACATTATTATAAAAAATATTGAATTATAATTTTCAAAAATTATTAAATACATTGGAATCATTAAACTACCAACTAGTGATGAAAGTGATGAGTATTTTGAAATAAGAAATGTAACAGCCCAACTAATAATAAATACTAAACCCAAAACTATGTTTATCGAAAATAATATTCCAACATATGTTGCAACACCTTTGCCCCCTTTAAACTTAAGCCATACTGGAAAAACGTGACCTAAAAACGTGCTTAATGATGCAATAAAGATATAGTCGGGATAATTAAATTTTACATATAAAACAGGCAATACAGCTTTTGTTATGTCCAGTAATAAAGTTGCGTAGCCTAATGTTTTATTACCTGTTCTAAGAGTATTTGTAGCTCCAATGTTTCCTGAGCCAATATCTCTAATATCTTTTTTTAAAAATATTTTTGTAAGTATAAAACCAAAAGGTATTGATCCTAATAAATATGAGCTTAATGCAACAATTAAATATTCCATTCTTATAACTTAAATAATTCTTCACCTTTTACAAATGTATTAGTGACTTTACCTTGGAGTTTTTTGTCTTCAATGGAGGTATTTTTTGATTTGGAGATAAGCTTATCTTTTTTGACAACCCATGGCTTATCAATATCTACAATGCAAAAATCTGCTTCATTACCCACTGAAAGATTACCCTTATCAATTTTTAAAATCTTTGCAGGGTTTGATGTTAAAGCTTTAATTATAGTTTCTAATTTAACAGAGCCATTGTGATATAACTCTAGACTTAGTGATAAAAGCGTTTCTATTCCAGAGGCCCCTGTAGATGCTTGTGCAAATGTTAATCTTTTTTGCTCTTCATCTTCTGGTTTGTGATCAGATACAATAATATCTATCGTTTCATCTTTTAATCCTTGCACTAGAGCTATTCTATCTTCTTCAGTTCTTAATGGGGGTGATAATTTTAAGAAAGTTCTGAAATCTCCTATATCATTTTCATTTAATGAAAGGTTATTTATGGAGACACCTGTCGTAAACTTAACTTTATCTTTTCTTTCTTCAATAATTTCAACTGATTTTGCGGCTGATATTTGTGATATGTGATATCTACATTTAATATTTTCAAGCAACGTTAAATCTCTTTCAATAATTATTCTTTCAGCAACAGCGGGTATTCCAGATAACCCAAGTTTGGTTGCAATAATTCCTGAATTAATCATTCCATTTTTGGATAAATCATAATCTTCAGCATGTTGCATGATTAGTGTTCCTAAATCTTTAGCTGAATTCATTATACGTGACATCAATTGAGTATTTTGAATTGTTTTAACGCCATCGGTAAATCCAATTATTCCTCTACTTTGAAGTAGACCAAATTCGGTCATGCTAGTTCCTTCAATATTTTTGGTAAGGGCGGCACTTGGAAAAACATTAATTTTAGATTTATCTCTTCCACGTCTTTTTAAAAAATCTACTATTGAAACATTATCAATAATTGGATCTGTGTTCGGCATAGTAACAACTGAAGTAACACCTCCTGCAAGTGCTGCATTACTTAGAGTTCTAAAATTTTCTTTATATTCATAACCAGGCTCACCAGCAAAGACACGCATATCAACAAGACCAGGGAATATATATTTGCCATTTAAGTCTATTACCTTTTCTCTTGAAGGAATGTTGTTAGAGTTTACTTTTTTACCAATAGCTTCAATCAAACCATCTTCACTAATAATTAATCCACCGTTTTCATTGATAGAGTTATAAGGGTCAATTATATTTGCATTTATAAAGTATTGTTTTTTCATTTATTCACAAAATATTTTTAAACAAGCCATTCTTACTGCAACACCTAGTTCAACTTGTTCCTTAATTACGCTTCTGTTAATGTCATCTGCCAATTTTGTATCAATTTCGATCCCTCTATTCATTGGACCTGGATGCATAATCAAAGCTTCATCTTTAGCATGAGCAAGCTTATCTGGAGTTAGTCCATAATATTCATAGTATTCTCTATTTGAAGACAAGAAAGAACTAGTCATCCTTTCACTTTGTAACCTTAGCATCATTACAATATCACAATCTTTTAGACCTTTTTTCATGTCTGTAAATTTATTAACGCCAAACTTTTCTATTTCTTTTGGCATTAAGTTTGATGGTGCAATAATGTTAACTTCTGCACCCAACATATTTAGAAGATAAACATTTGATCTTGCAACTCGTGAATGAGTTATGTCACCACAAATCGCAACTCTTAAACCTTCAATTTTCTTTTTACGATTTATAATTGTTAAAGCGTCTAATAAAGCTTGAGTAGGGTGTTCACGGCTTCCATCACCAGCATTAAGTACTGCACAATTTACTTTTTGAGATAAAAGATTACATGCACCTGAATCTTGGTGTCTAATTACAATTATATCTGGATGCATTGCATTTAAAGTCATTGCGGTATCTATTAGTGTTTCACCTTTCTTAATTGCAGAATTTGCCATGTTCATTGACATAACATCTGCACCCAATCTTTTTCCAGCTAATTCAAATGAACTTTGTGTTCTAGTGGAGGGTTCAAAAAACAAATTAATTTGAGTTTTACCACTTAATACATTTAATCTTTTGTTTTTACTTTGGTTTAATTTAATGAAACTTTTAGCTTCTTCTAAAATGAAATTAACATCATTAATTGATAGATCTTGAATACCTAGGAGGTGTTTTTGAGAAATCTTAATAGCTTTATTTATTTTGGTTGCCATTAAAATTAACTCTATAACTATTAACCATCACTATGGCAAGTATTAATTATTTAAAAAGTCTATTGCCCCTTGTAAAATAAAGGCTGCAGCGTTTTGATCAATTGTTTTAACTCTTTTTGAAACATTAACGTCTAATAAACTTGATAGATTAAATGCGCCAACTGTTGAAAGTCTCTCATCCCACAATATCACAGGAAGGTTTATAGATTTTGATATATTTGATGCAACGTCATTAACTGATTGAGCAGATCTACCGAGACTGCCATCCATATTAACTGGGTTCCCTACAATTATTCCACCAATATTATTATCTTTAATTATTATCTTAAGTTCATCAATTAGTTCGTTTGTGTTGGTTTTATTTATAGTTTTAAAAGGTGTGGCTATAGATTGTCTTTCATCACAAATTGAGACACCAATTCTTTTAGATCCTAAATCTAAACCAATAAATCTCACCTTATTTGAGTGTTTTATTTTAAAATCTTCAATTGTGATCATATTGTATATTTTATACTTAAGTGATAGTTTGCCGACATATTTAATTACCACATGACAATTGATCTTAAAACAATAAAGCATATATCTAAATTATCAAGAATCTCAGTTGATGATGTAAAAGCTAATAAATTAGCTGGAGATCTTAACTCTATATTTGATTTCATTGAAAAATTGAATGAACTCAATACTGAGAATGTCGAGCCCTTAACCTCTGTTGCAGAAACTACATTAAAATTAAGAGCCGATGAGGTTAAAAGTGAAAATATAAGAGATCAAATATTAAAAAACTCACCAGAAGAAAATGAAGATTTTTTTGTAGTACCAAGGGTTGTTGAATAATGTCAGATATCACATCACTCACTTTAACTGAATTAGTTAAAAATATTAAAGATAAAAAGATTTCTTCTGAAGAAACTACCAAAGCTTTTATTGATAGAGGAGAAAAGTCTAGAGATTTAAATGCTTACATAACAGAAGATTTTTCTAATGCACTTTTGAAAGCAAAAAATTTTGATCAAAAACCTAATTTTGATTTAAAGCTTCCAGGCGTTCCAATGGCAGTTAAAGATTTGTTTTGCACCAAAGATGTAAAAACTACAGCAGGTAGTAAAATTTTAAATAATTTCATTCCACCATACGAGTCTACTGTTACTAAAAATATTTGGAACGAAGGTGCAATATTACTTGGTAAGTTAAATTGTGATGAGTTTGCAATGGGCTCTTCTAATGAAACTAGTTTTTTTGGAAATGTACAAAGTCCAATAGATAAAGGTTTAGTACCAGGAGGCTCTTCAGGAGGCTCTGCATCAGCTCTAGCAGCTAATTTAACACCTATTACAATTGGAACTGATACTGGTGGCTCTATTAGACAACCTGCTTCATTTACGGGCACTGTTGGATTAAAACCTACTTATGGAAGTTGTTCACGATACGGAATAGTTGCTTTTGCATCTTCGTTAGATCAAGCAGGTCCAATGTCTAAAGATGTAAAAGATTGTGCACTTCTTCAAGAAATAATTAGCACTTATGATGAAAAAGATTCAACTTCAATTGATTTTAAAAGAAATGAACACAGCAAAGAATTAACAAACAATATCAAAGGTAAGAAAATTGGAATTCCAAAAGAATATAGAGTTGATGGGATGCCAAAAGAAATAGAAGATTTATGGACTAATGGAATTGAGTATGCAAAAGATTGTGGTGCTGAAATTGTTGAAATTTCATTACCTCATACAAATTATGCTTTACCTACTTATTATATAGTAGCTCCAGCTGAAGCTTCTTCAAACTTAGCAAGGTATGACGGCGTTAAGTATGGTTTTAGATCTAAAGGTGAAAACCTTATTGATATGTATGAAAAGACAAGATCTGAAGGTTTTGGTAGTGAAGTTCAAAGAAGAATAATGATTGGAACATATGTTTTGTCTTCTGGTTATTATGATGCTTATTATCTAAAGGCACAAAAAGTTAGAAAATTAATTAAAAATGATTTTGATGAAGCTTACAAAAAAGTTGATGCAATTTTAACTCCATCGACACCAAGTGCTGCTTTTAAAATTGGTGAAAAAACTAATGACCCAGTTTCAATGTATTTAAATGATATATTCACAGTTCCAGTTAATTTAGCTGGATTACCGGCAATTTCAATTCCAGCAGGAGTAGATGCTAAAGGATATCCATTGGGGCTACAAATTATCGGTAAAGCTTTTGATGAACAAAATATTTTAAACATTGCTTATGCTATGGAAGAAAAAATTCAGTTTAAAAATAAAATTACTGATTGGTGGATTAAATAAATGACTAAAGATAATTCAGAATATTTAATCGAAAGACGAGATAATGTTTACGAAGTGGTAATAGGTCTTGAAGTCCATGCTCAAGTTACATCGAATTCAAAATTATTTTCTTCTTCATCAACAACTTTTGGTGCTGAACCTAATACACAAGTAAGTTTAGTTGATGCTGCATTTCCAGGAATGCTTCCAGTTATTAACGAGTACTGTGTAAAACAAGCAATTAAAACGGGTATAGGGTTAAGAGCGCAAATTAACAAAAGATCGGTTTTTGATAGAAAAAATTATTTTTATGCTGACCTTCCACAAGGTTATCAGATTTCACAATTTAAATATCCAATAGTGGGAGAGGGCACAGTTATTCTTGATATGGAGCATGTTCAAAAAGAAGTTGGTATAGAAAGATTACACCTAGAGCAAGATGCTGGAAAAAGTATTCATGATATGGATCCACAAAATACATTAGTTGATTTAAATAGATCAGGTGTAGCTTTAATGGAAATTGTTAGTAAACCAGATATGAGAACTCCAGATGAAGTTAGTGCTTATGTTAAAAAATTAAGATCCATTATGAGATATCTTGGTACGTGTGATGGAAATATGCAGGAAGGTTCTTTAAGAGCTGACGTTAATATTTCTGTTAGAATTAAAGGTTCTGATAAACTTGGAACTCGTTGTGAGATTAAAAATGTTAACTCAATTAAATTTATGCAAATGGCTATTGATTATGAAGCTAATAGACAAGTTGATTTAATCGAAGAGGGCAAAACAGTTGATCAAGAAACAAGATTATTTGATACAAAAAAAAATGAAACAAGATCTATGAGATCTAAAGAAGATGCTCATGATTATAGATATTTTCCTGATCCAGATTTATTGCCTTTAGAAGTAACTGATGAATTTATTGAAAAACTTAAAGCAGATATCCCTGAACTACCAGATGATAAAAAGAAAAGATTTATTGATGAATTCAAAGTGTCTCCTTACGAAGCAACAATACTAGTTTCAGATATTGATACAGCTAAATATTTTGAAGAAGTTGTTGCTAAAATGGGGAAGAATCGAGATATGAAATTAGCGGTTAACTGGATTACAGGTGAATTATTTGCTGTTTTAAATAATAAAAATTTAGAAATATCTCAAAGTCCAATAAGTGCAAAAAATTTAGCTAAGTTAATTAATTTGATAAAGAATGGAACAATTTCAGGCAAAATAGCTAAAACAATATTTGAATTAATGATGGATGGAGACATAGATCCTCAAATAATTGTAGAAGAAAAAGGCTTAAAACAAGAAAGTGACCCTAAAGCATTAGAGGCCCTAATAGATAAGATTATCAATGATAATAGAGAAAAAGCTATTGAATATAAGAATGGTAAAGAAAAGCTATTTGGTTTTTTTGTTGGTCAAGCAATGAAAGCTTCAAGTGGTAAAGCTAATCCTCAATTAATAAATGAGATATTAAAGAAAAAACTTTAATATTGGGAGACACAAAGGACTTAAAATACCATGGGTAAGAACCTTGAAATTAATGAAAAACTTGAAAAGTATATAAACAATTTTAGTTTAAAGTTAAATCCCATTCAGCAAGAAATAATCAATTATAACAATACACTTGGAGACGTTAAGAGAATGCAAGTAGCAATATCTCAATGTCATTTCCTTTATTTAATTATAAAAACTTCTAACATTAAAGATGTACTTGAGATTGGTACTTTTACTGGGCTAAGTGCACTTTCTATAGCATTAGCATTGCCTGATGATGGCAAACTCACAGCACTAGATAAAGACAAAGAGACTAACAAAATTGCGGTAAATTTTTTTAAGAAAGCTAAACAGGATAATAAAATTCAAACAATTGTTAAACCTGCATTAGACAGTTTGGAAGAATTAAAAAATAGTAAATTTGATATGGTTTTTATTGATGCTGATAAAATGAATTATAAAGAATATTATGAAAGATCACTGAAGTTATTGGATAAAGGTGGATTAATTATTGTAGACAATGTTTTATGGCATGGTGAAGTTGCTGATGAGGATAATTTAGATAAATATACAATAAATATCAGAGATTTTAATACTTATGTTGCAAACGATAAAAGAGTGGAACAAATCATTGTACCTTTAGGTGATGGAATGACTGTTTGTAGAGTTTTGTAATGTTTGATATATTTGGTTTTTACAAATTTAAAAAACTTACCTCTTTAAAAAAAAATAAAGTTTTATTACAAGATTATCTAATTAAAAAAAATATTAGAGGAACTATCATTATTGCTAATGAAGGTATTAATGCAACGATTTCTGGAAAAGCTATTGATTTAAAATCAGCAATTACAAAGATTAAAAAAGTATTCAATTTTAAAAAGTTTGATAGTGAAAATATTTCAAAAAGTAAATTTCAACCTTTTCACAAACCTAAAGTAAAAATTAAAAAAGAAGTAGTCCCTATGGGTCTTTCTTTATCATCAAAAAATAAAAAAAATAATCATATTGACCCAAAAAAATGGAATAAGCTAATTAATGATAAAGAAACTTTAATTTTAGATTCTAGAAAACCATTTGAGTATAATGTGGGTTCTTTTAAAAGATCAGTTAATCCTGATGTTGATAATTTTAGAGAATTTCCAAAATACTTAAATAGATTAAAAAAGACAAAGCCAATTGCAATGTTTTGTACTGGTGGAATAAGATGTGAAAAAGCTTCAGTGTTTTTAGAAAAAAAGGGGTTTAAAAATATCTATCAATTAAAAGGTGGAATTTTGAATTACTTAAAAAATATTAAGAAAAAAGAAAGTCTATGGAATGGTGAATGCTTTGTTTTTGATAACAGAATCAGTGTTAAACATGGATTAGTAACTGGTACATACTCAATGTGCAGTGGATGTAGAAAACCTGTTTCACCAAAAGATAAGAAGTCTAAAAAATATGAAGAGGGTGTTTCTTGTACAAATTGTCATGATAATTTAACAAAAATTCAAAAAGACAGATTTAGAATGAGGCAAAAACAAATAAATCTTGCTAAAAAGAGTGGTTCAAAGCATATATTCCAAAAAGAATTTAAATAGAAAGTATAAATTGTCTAAATCAATAAATTTAACAAAAGATCCAATTTGGTCACTACTTAAAAATGTTACTATTCCAGCTAGTGTTGGTTCATTATTTCAAACATTCTATAATTTAGTTGATACTTGGTTTGCAGGTAGGATTTCAGCAGAGGCTATAAGTGCTATTGCCAAATCTTTTCCTATTTATTTTACAATAATAGCCGTTGGCGTTGGTATAGGTGCTGCGACCAATGCTTGTATCGGTAATTTAATTGGACAAAAGAAATTGAATAGAGCGTCTTTATTTATTGCTCAATCTGTAGTGTTTGCGTTGGTTACCTCTGTAATTGTGACTTTGTTTGGTCTAAATGCTTCAACTTTTCTTCTAGGCGTTATGGGATCAGAAGCTTCAAGTATAGCTCTAACAAGAGAATATTTAGATATAATTTTTTATGGAACTTTTATTGTTATGATTCAAATTTCTTTAAATGGAGCTTTGAATGCACAGGGTGACACCAAAAGTTATAGAAATGTTTTAATTTTTAGTTTCTTTCTTAATATCTTTTTAAATCCTCTATTCATTTGGGGATATGGTATTGTTCCAGCTTTTGGTATTGGCGGTCTAGCTATTGCAACAGTTATTTCACAATCAATAGGAACTTTTTATTTAGCTTATAAGATTAATTCTTGTAAATTAAAAAAATATCTTACAATCAGATGTTTTTTACCAAAACTTGAAATGCTGAAAGAATTGTTTTCACAAGCATTACCAATAATGTTTAGTATGTTGTTTATTGGTGTAGGTATTTTTAATATTTTATATTTTATTGGTCAATTCGGTGATCTTGCAACAGCTGGTTATGGTGCTGCCTTAAGAGTAGAGCAAGTTTTCTTACTTCCTGTAATTGGACTAAATACAGCCGTTCTTTCTATTGGAGGACAAAACTTTGGTGCAAAAAAATTTAATCGTATAAGAGAACTTTATACAAAAGCATTATTATTTGGATCATCATTCATGGCAGGGGCAGGAGTGATATTATTCTTTGGTGCTGAATTTTTTGTATCTCAATTTACAAATAATCAAGAAGCAATAATTCATGGTGCTATATATTTAAAAGTGGCAGCTTTAATTGCACCCATTTATCCTGTATTTTTTATAACTACTGCAGTATTCCAAGCACTAAAAAAACCTATTTATAGTCTGTATTTAAGTATACTTCGTCTAACTGCATTTCCATTCTTATCTCTATGGTATGTGATTAACATCCGTGGTGGCGACTATTCAGATATATTTTATACGATAATGGCAACAAATTGGTTTATGGGCATTGCCCTAATCATCTTTATTGGATACTTTTTAAATAATGTTTTTAAACAAAAGAAAAGCCATTTTTCTTATTAGTGTCTTCTCACTAATATTTATTTCAATTATTAACCAGGTCAAATCTCAAACAATCAAAATTGTTGATGGAGACACAATTCATCTTAATGGAGAAAAAATTAGATTTACTGGAATAGATACGCCTGAATTAAAACAAACTTGCCTTAAAGAAGGTGTTAAGGATCCTTGTGGAGTTACTGCAAAGCAAATTCTTATTGATAAAATTGGAAATAATGACGTTGAATGTATTAGTGAAGGAAAAGATCAATACAAAAGAACACTAGCAGAATGTTTTGTTAATAATGAAAGTCTATCAAGCTATTTAGTTAGAAGTGGCTATGCATTTGCCTACAGAAGGTATTCAAAAAAGTTTGTATCTGATGAAGATTTTGCAAGAAACAATAAAATAGGTATGTGGTCTATGGCGTTTGATTACCCTTGGGATTATAGAAAATCTAAGAAAAATTAAAGGATTAAGGGGTGTTCTGTAACTCGGTCGCTCTTCTAATAACCTTTATTTAATCAAATTTATTGAAAAGTGCCTGCTATTTAGTGTCTGCTCTTAAAATCAAAAAAAGATAATAGAATCAACGTGGATAGTTTGTTTAGGGGCGTTCTGTCACTAAGTGTTCCAGACCATGCTTCTATAATCCATATTTAGCAACAAAGTTTCTGTATCTTAATATAGAAATTCAAATAAAGTAACTTCGGTATTACGTCTTAGAATTTTGTGCTAGGATCTTAGTTAATGAAAAAAATTTTAGGAATTCTAATATTATATTTGCTTCTGACCATCAATGTCTATGCTAAAGATTACGAAATAGACGATGTTTTTAAAAACCATTTTTATATAACTCATAAATTTAAAATAGATTTACCCAAAGGTGAGTGGATTCTAGCTGAAAAATCTTCAGAAAATTATTATGGACTCAGAAGCAAAATTTTTACTTTAGTTAGAGTTGAAAATAACAAAGTAATTGAAGGTATTTCGATTACTGAATGGATAACAGCCGGCACCTATGAGTATTCAGTCAATCAGGCGCTCTATGAAATAATGTTTAAAAATAAATATAGCGGTTGTTATGAGAAACCTGAATATACTGTAATAAGATTTTATGCGAAAGGAACTTCACACAATTGTTTTTGGGTAGGACACCATGATCTAATCAAACATATATATGATCCAGATGATCCCGATTTAAAAACTGCCAATATTCAGTTTAAAAGGTGGTTAAAAGAAAGACAGATCACACTACCTAAAGTTGCTCTCTACAGTGAACATAGTTATTTTTCAAGATTAGCTGCTGGTAAATGGTATGGTTTAGCTTATATCGTGAACCCAAAAATAATATTAAATGCACCAGATAATAAATTTATCACAATAGAATCTTCCGAATATCATAAAAATAATATTGATAATTATAATGATCATAAAGAAATAATGAATAAGTGGATTTCAATTTCTGCACAAAGACATATAGATTTTGAGAATTCGATTAATGCTTTAAAAAGACACAGATTAGATTTAAGTGATCTGTCTCCCAAAAAAAGTGACCAAAAAAATATACCATCCAGTAATGTTGTTGAACAACTTCAAATTTTAAATGATTTATTTAAAAGTGGTGTTTTAACCAAAAAAGAGTTTGAGAAGGCAAAAAAGAAATTGTTGAATTAAGTAAACTAGAAATAGACGTTCTGTTACCTGGTGCGCCAAAATTCTAGTTAATCTCTAGTTTATTAATTTTAAAGAGTTTTTCACCTAATGGACTGATTGGGTCTAGAGGAGTAGGTTTGATTTTAGTTTTTTCCTCAATAATACTTAATAGTTTTTTAGCAAGTCCTTGACGTCTAAATATGGGATTAACAAAGATGTATTCAACTTCAGCTTCAGCATTATATCTAACAAAACCAAGTGTAGTATTAATATTCTTAAAGGTAATAACACCATCACTTAGATCAACATCATAATTTGTTTTATCTAAATTATTCATTAATTATTGCCATCTTGTTTAAGTTTTTTCTCAAATTTTCTTACGAAGAATGAAACAATTAATATCAAAATTAAATATTCCAAGATTAAAAATGTATAAATTTCTAATGGTCTATAAGTTGACACAACTAATTCATTAGCTTTTCTTGTTAAGTCACCAATGCCTATAATTGATACCAATGAAGACATTTTTAACACATATACAAACTGGTTACCTAATGCAGGCAAGATGTTTTTAATTGCCTGTGGAAGAATTACCAATCTTAATCTTTTATAAAAAGTTAAACCTAGTGATGAACCAGCTTCCCACTGCGATTTTTTAATTGAATTTATACCTGCTCTAAAAATTTCTGCTTGAAAAGCACTTTCACTTATTGCTAGTGCAATTATTCCGGAGACGAATGGACTGAAGCTTAATCCAGTCATTATAGGTAAACCGTAATAAATCCATAATATTAAAACAAGCAATGGTATTGCTCTTACAATTTCTACATATCCAATGTTTATGTATGTTAAAAATTTATTCTTAGCTAAGGATGGTATTGCAACAATAAACCCTAAAATTGCAGATATAATTATGGATACTACTGAAATGTAAATAGTTGTAGTTAAACCACTCAGTAAAAATTTAAGATTAGTTAATCCTTCAACATTATTAGGTGATAGAATAAACCACCCTAATTCTTGGCCACTACAAGAAGTAAGAGGTAAAATTAAAAGTAAAAAAAGTAAATTTTTCACTCTTAAAGTTATAATGAATTAGAGATTAATATCTAATTTTTTATAAGCTTTTTAAATTATACTTAGCGAGCAGTTTATTAAAGAAACCAGAGGATTTCTTATCTTTAATCCAAGCATTAACATAATCATTCCAAACTTGATCATTTTTACCAACCATCATTGCTAAAAAGGCAGGATTTTTTTCTCCATCAGGAACAATTGCTAACTGAGGGTACTTGATAACTAACTTATTAGCTTCTGTTGAGCTTGTAATGTTTCCATCTGCTCTTCCAGCTAGAACTTCTTGAAAGTCTCTTGCAGGAGATTCTACTGATTGTAGTTTAGACATAGGAAAAAATTCTTTAGCTTTTTCTTCCTGAGATGTTCCAAGGGTTGTAGCAATAGTTACGTTCTTGTTATTTAAAGAATCCCATGTTGAATACTTTTTTAAATTCTTTTTAAGCACTAGTGGAACAGTTCCATACTTGTAGTAAGAATCTGTAAATCCAGCAACTTCTGCTCTTTTAGGAGTTTTAGTAACACTTGTTGAAATATCATATCTTCCTGCGGTAATTCCCGAAACAATAGTTTTCCATTCAGTAGGTACAAAGGTAATTTTTACACCCATATCTTTCGCTAATTCTTGCATGACATCAATATCAAATCCCTTATATTTATTTGTAGCAGGATCTTTCATAGTCATTGGATCCCAGTCACCTGTAGTTCCAACTTTTAATTCACCAGATGATAAAATCTGGTCTAGTTTAGAGTCTGCGTTAACTGAGAAGGGTAAAAGTGCTAATAGCACCACAAAAAGTATTTTTTTCATAATCCTTATATAGCAATGATTTTAATAAATATAAGGTTATAACCTTGACGCACTGTCACTCATCCAGGAGTGTAAATGCTCGGAAAAAGACCGTCTAACAAATAAATTAACCTCATTAATGTCTTTATTATGAATAATTACATCAATATGAGACAAAATTGTTTGAACAACTGAACCTTTTTTATTTTTAAATTCATTAAAGTTAAAAGGAGATCCATTGGCAAATAAATCAAAAACTTTACCGCCTTTTATATTAAGCATTACAAATTGGTCACTCACATCAGTTACTGCACCTAATTTAACTTTAGATATATTTTTTATCAATTCATCTTCAACTTGATAAGTGTTATTATCCTCATTCACAGTTTCATTTGATATCAGCATCCACTCATCTGGACTTAACCAAAATGTAGTTAATTTTTCTGCCGAAGTAGACGTATTAGCTTCTGTTGGTAAGACCATATTAAGATTTTTACCAATAGCTGTAATAAAATCTTTTGTTTTGCCTCTTATGATTAACTTCATAATAGGTTTAATTTCTTTAATTACTAAATCAGAATTAGTTATATCTCCCTTAATTGAAGTTTTATAATTAAGCATTTAACCTCACATTTTCTTTATCAAAAAAAACAGGATCAACAATAGTTACATTAATATTTTTATCTTCCATTGGAATAGATAATTTTTGACCTAGCATATTTTTGCCACCTCTAACTACAGCTAGTGCAATGGATTTATTTAAATTAGGGCTATAGTAACTTGATGTTACATGACCCAACATTTCAATTGGTTTTAAGCTAGTGTTTGCAACTATCTGAGCTCCTTCTTCTAAAACTTCAGTTGGATTATCTGTCACTAAACCTACTAATTGTTTTCTATCTTCCTTCATAGTATCAGATCTATAAAGAGATCTTTTACCAATAAAGTCATATTTCTTTTTACTAACAATCCAATCCATTTGTAAATCTATAGGTGTCATTGTGGCATCTGTATCTTGACCAACAATAATAAATCCTTTTTCAGCTCTTAATAAGTGCATTGTCTCAGTACCGTAAGGAGTAATATTAAATTCTTCACCTGCATCCATGCATTTCCTCCATAAGTCCTCACCATAGTTTGCCTGGATGTTGATTTCATAACTATGTTCACCTGTAAAACTAATACGCATAATTCTACATTTAATATTATCAATTTTTTCATTTTTGAAAGACATATGTGGAAAGTTTTCATCTGAAAGATCAAGATCAGGTATTAATTTATTTAGAATCTTTTTACTATTTGGACCACAGATGCTAGCTGTTGCATAATGATCTGTTACTGATGATAAATAAACATCTAACTCAGGCCATTCTGTTTGAAGGTAATCTTCTAATTTTCCTAATACATTTGCTGCTCCACCAGTTGTTGTTGTCATGATATAATGATTTTCATCAAGTCTAGTTGTAACTCCATCATCATAAACCATACCGTCTTCGTTAAGCATTAAACCATAACGACATTTTCCTATGGCTAGTTTTGACCAAGCATTTGTATAAACTCTGTTTAAAAATTCTGAAGCATCAGTTCCCTGAATGTCAATTTTACCAAGCGTTGAAGCATCTAATATACCAGCACTATTTCTTGCGGCTTTACTCTCTCTTTGAACCGCATCATGCATAGTTTCGTTATTTTTTGGATAGTACCATGCTCTTTTCCACTGACCTACATTTTCAAATTCAGCTTTATTTTCTATATGCCAGTTATTAATTGGAGTTCTTCTAAATGTATCAAAATATTCACCAACATTTCTTCCAACAATTGTTCCAAATGTTAAAGGAGTGTAAGGGGGTCTAAACGTCGTAGTTCCAAGCTCACCCATTTTAACACCAGCAGTTTCTGCAATTATACCAAGTGCATGCATATTACCAAGCTTACCTTGATCGGTACCCATCCCAGTTGTTGTATATCTTTTTACATGCTCAATTGATCTAAAACCTTCTCTTAGTGCAAGCTTAATATCTTTTGCAGTTGCATCATTTTGATAATCAACGAAAGGTTTTGTTTTTCCTAAAAGCTTATCGGATGGTAGTAACCAAATATTTCTTATCTCATTATCTTTAGGACAATTTATTTCTAAATTATCAAATTCAGTTTTTTTTATATCCAGAAATTCTTTTAAAGACTTTGTAGAATTTTTTATAATATCATCTAATTCAAAATCTCCATTACTTGAGCCAATACTAATTTGATCTGATGGATATTTATCAGGAATAAAAACTTGATCTTTTTCTCTAAATTTTAATTTACCACCTGATTGAGTAAATAAATGAACAGCTGGTGTCCATCCACCAGCAATTGCTAGACAATCACAATCAAGTTCAATCTTTTCTGAACTTGCAAAAGATTGTCCATCTTTTGATAATTCCATTATCGTAATCTTATTAATTTTTTTATAACCTTCTGTATTTACAACTGTGTGTGATCTGTAAATTTTTATCGCTAAATCTTCAGCTTCTTTAGTAAATATGGTATTAGATTTTTCTCTGATATCTATGATTGCTTCAACATTAATACCTTTTTTTTGTAATGAAATTGCACTTTCATAAGCAGTGTCATTATTAGTAAAAAAAATATTTCTTTGACCAGTTGCAACACCATAATAATCTGCATATTTTTTAACTGCAGATGAGAGCATAATGCCTGGTCTATCGTTATTGTTAAACACTAGAGGTCTTTCTAAAGAGCCTGTAGCAACAATAACTTTTTTAGCTCTAATTTTTAATAATCTTTGTCTTATTTTTTTATTTTTTTCATTTTTAGGAAGATGATCGGTTAAGTTTTCTCTCGCCAATAAATAGTTGTAACCATGATAAGCAGCAACACTAGTTCTTGTTTTAATTTCCAGGTTTTCAATACTTCTTAATTCATTAATTTCATTTTCTAACCATACAGAAGAATTTTGATCATCTATTTTTACATGTTCTGAGTTTTGGAAAATTGTAGATCCTCCAATTTCATTTTTTTCATCAAGTAATAATGTTTTAAGGTTATTTTTTGCTGCTGTTTTTGCAGCTATAATTCCACTAATACCAGCTCCAATTACCAAAACATCACAATGAATGTATTTGTGATCATATATATCTGGGTCAGGCTCTGTTGGAGATTTTCCTAGTCCTGCAGAATGTCTTATAACATATTCATACTTTTCCCAAAAGTTAGCAGGCCACATAAAAGTTTTATAATAAAAACCAGCAGGTAACAGAGGGGATAAGAAATTATTTATACCTCCAATATCAAAGTCAACGCTAGGCCAACAATTTTGGCTAGTTGCTTCAAGCCCATGATAGACCTCAAGTTCAGTTGCTCTAACATTGGGTTCTGTTAGTGCTGTGTTATTATTAACTTGTACAATTGCATTGGGCTCTTCTGACCCTGAAGTCATTATTCCACGTGGTCTATGATATTTAAAACTTCTTCCTACTAAATGAACATCATTAGCGAGTAAAGCTGAAGCAAGAGTATCGCCTTTGTATCCAAAATAAGATTTTCCATTGAATTTAAAAGAAACTCTAGAAGTTTCATCAACATATTTACTGGTTGTAACTCTTAAATTTTTTGACATTAAATTATTTTATAGGAGGTTTTTCACCCATTTTATATACGGCTTTAATTTTGTCGTTAGAAGTATCTCTAACCATATTGAACCATTTTCTACAACCATGAGCATGGTTCCATCTTTCAAGCTGAATACCTTTAATGTTTTTTCTCATAAACAAGTATTCTGCCCATTCATCATCACTTAATTCTGTGGGTTGTTTAGGTCTTTCAATGTGAGCTTCACCACCAGCTTTAAATTCACTTTGTTCACGTTCACCACAAAAAGGACAGGTAATTAAAAACATTAATGTGCTACCGCCGCTGCACCATGTTCATCAACAAGGTCTCCACTAATAAATCTATTTAAATTAAATGCTGCATTTAATTTATGTGGCTCATCATTTGCTATTGTATGAGCAAATAAATCACCTGATCCAGGTGTTGCTTTAAACCCACCAGTTCCCCATCCACAATTAAAGTACAAACCTTTTATGGTTGTTTTGCTAATAATGGGACTAGCATCTGGGCAGATATCTACAATTCCACCCCATTGTCGAAGCATTCGCATTCTACTAAAAATTGGATAAAGTTCTAAGATTGCATTTAATGTTCCTTCAACAATATCATGACTACCTTTTTGTGAATATGAAATATAATCGTCAGTACCAGCGCCTATTACAAGCTCACCTTTGTCAGACTGACTAACATAAGCATGAACAGCGTTAGACATTACAACTGTATCAATAATTGGTTTAACTGGTTCTGAAACTAGAGCTTGAAGAGGTTTACTTTCTAATGGTAACCTTAAGCCTGCCATATTCGCTAATACACTTGAATGACCAGCAGCAACTACTCCAATTTTTTTAGTTTTTATAAAACCTTTTGTTGTTTCAATGCCTTCTACTTCATCACCGTTTCTTTTAATTCCTTTAACTTCACAATTTTGAATTATATCTACACCCATTTCATCTGCACCTCTAGCATACCCCCAAGCAACAGCATCATGTCTTGCGGTACCAGCTCTTCTCTGTAAAGTTCCACCTAGTACAGGATATCGAATATCTTTTGAGGTATTAATGATAGGGCAAAATTTTTTGACTTCTTCTGTGCTTAAGTAAACTGCGTCTATGCCATTTAATCTATTAGCATGTGTTCGTCTTTTTAAATCTCTAACGTCCTGTAAGTTATGTGCAAGATTCATCACACCTCTTTGACTAAACATTACATTGTAATTTATTTCTTGAGATAAACCTTCCCACAATTTTAATGCATGATCATAAAGACCAGCACTAGCATCCCATAAATAATTTGATCGTATAATTGTAGTATTTCTTCCGGTATTACCACCACCAATCCAGCCTTTTTCAACTACAGCAATATTTCTCATATTATGTTTCTTTGCTAAATAGTAGGCAGTTGCCAATCCATGACCACCACCACCAATAATAACTGCATCATATTCTTTTTTTATAGTGGGATCTTTCCAGGCTTTTTGCCAATTTTCATGATAGGAAAAAGCATTTTTAACTAATGAGAATATTGAATACTTATTTTTCATAATATTATTCAAGAATTACTTTATAAATATTGAATATTCAATACAATCGGTTATATCAATGTCGCAGTGGAAGAGTGGGTGAGAGGCTGAAACCAGTCGTTTGCTAAATGACCGTGCGGGGAAACTTGTACCGAGGGTTCGAATCCCTCCTCTTCCGCCACTAAAATAAAGGCTGGTCTTTAAAAAAATTCTTCATTTTAATAGGCTTTTTTTCTAAAATATATCTATAGACATTATAGTTTTCCATAACACGCTGAACATAATTTCTTGTCTCTTTAAATTTAATTAATTCAACCCAATCTACAAAATCAACCTGTTTTTTTTGAGGGTCTTTATTTATTTTTTTCCAATATTTAACCCTTTTTGGACCAGCATTATAAGCTGCTGCAGCAAAAGGATAAGCTCCATCATATTGTAAAATTAAACCAGCTATATAATGAGACCCTAGATTAATATTGTATTCAGGATCGGATGTTAATCTTGATTTTGAATAGGGTAACTTTGCTTGCTTAGCAACTAGTTTAGCAGTGTAAGGCATTAATTGCATTAATCCCTGAGCACCAACATGACTGTTTGCTCTCATATCAAACTCACTTTCTTGACGAATAAGAGAAAGAATAAAAGCAGTTTCTGGTATTTTTCTTCCATTAACGTATTCAGGTGTGCTTATTATTGGATAGTTAAAAATATTGTGAAATCTTTTTTGATAAGATGCGATCTTCGAAACTTGTATTGCAAAATCATATCTTGATATATTTGTTGCAAGTTCGGCTGCCAAAATTTCACTTCCACCTTTAATATTATCATTAGCCAAATGTCTTAATATATTTTTTGTATATCTATCTTTATTTAGCTCATCTAAAAGATGAACAATTTTTACTAATTCTTTTTTATAAAAATATTTTCTATAAGTGTCAGGCACAACTGCTTGCTCATCTAACTCAAATGTTTCATTAGGTTTAATTTTTAAAAATGCTAGTTGACCATAATATGTTGATAAATATTTTGTTGCTTCTTCATACCATTGTTTAGATTGTTTTTTGTCGCCAATTTTTTCATAAGATCTCCCTAACCAATAAGCGCCACGAGATAAACTAATCGGGTAACTCACATTTTGATAAAAATTATTAAAATGATCTATTGCTAAAATAGGATCATCTAAAAAACTTAATGCAATCCACCCACTCATCCATTCAGCGTCAGCATATTCTGGGCCTTTGTCTAAAGAATGTTTGCTCGCAACTTTATAAGCTGACTCATATTTCTTCTTGTAAATAAGAGCTCGTGTCATTATTGCTCTTTCCTTCCACCATTTGTCTGGCCTAACTAAATAATCTTTATTGTTTGGAACTTTAAATATAATCTCCAAAGAGTCGTCGACTCTTCCTCTTTTTCTTCTCCATTTAAGTCGATCGTAATTTAGACCAGCATCATTTTTAAGTTTCGTTGGAACATTTTTGATTGCATTATCAACACCATAAGACTTACTCATTAAAATTTGTCTAGCTGTATAAAGCAACTCATAGTCTTTAGGTAAATATCTTAACATTCTTTTTAAATCCCAAGATTTACCTTCCCAAGCTAAATAATCTGCACGCTTAATATAATCATTTGCGTCTAAATATTTTTTATATCTTTTCCTGAAAAATTTCATATTAGATCTGTTTAAATCTGCAGTTATCCAGCCATCTTTAATTAGAGAGGTGCCCTTGTTGATATCACCTGTTAATATTAAGCTTTCTCCAAGTATTAGTTTTCCATAACCACTTAATGGTTCCTCAGAATTAAACCAAGCTATAATCTTATTTGGTGAGATCTTATTTGTCGAAAGTTTATGTTCAGCTAAATATCTTATTCTGCTTATTCTTGGGTAGTTTTCATTATTTTTAATAAATGCTAGATAGTCATAAAAACTTGCTTGGTTGCCTGTAGTTAGCAAATGTCTCCATTGAATAAAATTGTATATAGATTTGTCCCTAGCTTTTTTGGACTGCGAAAGTGCTGTAGACCATTGACTTTTTTGCATTGCCGCAATTGATTTTTTTGCTATTCCGTAATCTTTTTGACTATAATATTTTGACTTAGTTTTGACTACTGATTTGCCTTTTTTGACAACTAAAGGTTTACTTTTCGGAATAAGAAAATTAATTTTTTTTGAATCTTTTTTAACAATTACAGTTTTAGTTTCTTTTATTTCTTTGGATGGTTTAGGCTTAGGTTTAAGGATACCCTGAGATATCTTAGCCCTTTGTACTGCTTCACCTAAAACTGGTTTTTTTAAGGGAATTATTGTTATTTCAGCAGCAAATACATTTCCTATTATTATTAAACTTAATAATAATGATTTTATAAAAATTATCTTTCTAGGCATAAATTTACTAAATGAATCTTTAAACTATGTTATAAGTATTTATGTTCAAAGGATCAAATGTTGCTTTAATAACTCCGTTCAAGAATAATGAGCTTGATGTAGAGGCTTATATTAAGCTTATTCATTTTCAAATATCAAATGGCACTAATGGGTTAGTGCCTGCTGGAACAACAGGTGAATCGCCAACATTAAGCCATGATGAACATCAAAAAGTAATAGATTTATGCGTTAAAGAAAGTGATGGAAAAACTATAGTTATTGCTGGTACTGGTTCTAATTCAACTAAAGAAGCAATTTCTCTGACAACACATGCTGAAAAAGCAGGTGCGGACGCAGCCCTTATAGTAACCCCATATTATAACAAGCCAACCCAAGAAGGATTATACCAGCATTATAAAGCAATAAACGACAAATGCGGGATACCAATTATAATTTACAATATTCCTGGAAGATCTGTAATTGATATGGCTGTTGATACAATGGCTAGATTATTTGAATTGAAAAATATTGTTGGTGTTAAAGATGCTACTGGTGATTTAGATAGAGTTAATCAGCAAAAAGATAAAATGGGAACTGATTTTATTCAGCTGACAGGTAATGATGATAATGCTTTAGAATTTAATAACAGAGGTGGCATTGGATCTATAAGCGTAACTGCAAATATTGCTCCTAAGTTATGTTCTGATTTTCAGAAAGCCTCAAAAACAGAAAATGATGAGAGCAAGCTTGAAGCAATCAGTCTAGATAAAATTTTACAACCCGTTCATAACTCCATGTTTGTAGAAAGCAATCCAAGCCCAGTTAAGTATGCTGCAAAACTTTTGGGTCTGTGTGATGATGATGTTAGATTACCTTTGGTCAAGGTTACAGACTCAACCAAGGATATTGTTAAAAAAGCTTTAGTATCAGCAAATCTACTCTAATGAACAATAAAGCCAATTCTGGTTTAAAAATTATTTGCTTAAATAGAAAAGCAAGTTTTAACTTTTTTTTTGAAGACTTAATTGAAGCTGGAATAGTTCTTAAAGGATCAGAAATTAAATCTATTAGAGATGGAAAAGTTAATATTGCAGACTCTTATGCTGTAGAGAAAGATGGTGAAATAGTTTTAATTAATTCTCATATTGCAGCTTTTAAACAAGCCAGTTATTCAAATCATAACCCCGCTGATGAACGAAAATTATTATTAAATAAAAAAGAAATTAACAAATTGATTGGTAAAATGCAGAGAGATGGCTTTACTCTTGTTCCAACAAAGATGTATTTTAAAAAAGGAAAAGCTAAAATAGAAATAGCAGTAGCAAAGGGTAAAAAACAATTTGATAAAAGAGCTACTAAAAAAAATAGAGACTGGAATCGTGAAAAAGCAAGACACATTAGAAAATCAAGTTAAACAATCATATTTAGCAATAGGATCAAATTTAGGTAACAAAATTACCAACATTCATATGGCCATGTCTGAATTAGAAAAAAATAAAATTAAGATCACAAAAGTATCATCTCATTATTCATCAAAATCCTGGCCAAACCCTTTAATGCCAAATTTTATAAATATTGTTATAAAAATTGAGACAACCTTAAAACCGTTAGAATTATTAAATATTTGTAACTTTATAGAATCAAAATTAGGTAGGGTTAGATTAAAAAAAAATGATCCACGAACATGTGATATTGATATAATTGATTATGATAAAAAAATTGTAAATATAAACGTTAATAAACTAATAATTCCTCATCCACAGATGACTAAGAGAAATTTCGTTTTGTTACCATTATTTGAAATAGATAGGAGTTGGAAACATCCAGAATCTAAGATTAATATAGTTAATCTAATTAATTCTTTACCAATTAAAGATTTAAGATCTATCAAACAAATATAAATTGATGGTATAGTTAAAGATGCTTAATTCAGAAGAATTAATAAATAAAGTTAAAGTATATAATAAGTTTTTAAATCCTGAAAAATTAAATAAAGCTTATAATTTTGCCGTTAAAGCACATGAAAATCAAAAACGTCATTCTGGTGACCCATATTCAATTCATCCAATTGCCGTAGCTAATATATTAACAGAACTAAAGCTAGATAGTGCAACTATAGCTACAGGACTGCTTCATGATACTATTGAAGATACACATGCAACTTACGAAACTATAAAAAATGAGTTTGGACAAGAGGTTGCTGATTTAGTTGATGGTGTAACAAAAATATCAGTCTTTGAAAATCAAGCTACGTCAACATCAAAAGCAGAAAATTTTAGAAAATTAATTTTAGCAACCTCAAAAGATATTAGAGTTCTACTTGTTAAAATTGCTGATCGATTACACAACATGAGAACAATCGATGCAATTTCAAAAATTGAAAAAAAAGAACGTATTGCAAAAGAAACTATGGAAATTTATGCACCATTAGCAGACAGAATGGGGATGCATAGAATCAGAGATGAACTAGAGGATTTATCTTTTAAGGTTCTAAATAATAATGCAAGAGAACTTATTAAAAAAAGATTAGATGAAATTAAAGATGATAAGGTAAATAGCTTTAACTCAATTTCATTACAATTTAGTGGATTATTAAATGAACACAAAATAAACGCTGAAATTATTGGTAGAGAAAAAACTCCTTTTTCTATTTGGAGAAAAGTTCAAAAAAAAAGAATATCGCTAGAACAAATTTCAGATATTATTGGATTTAGAATAATACTTGATAACATTGAAGACTGTTATAAAGCTCTTGGTATATTTCACAAAGAGTGGAATTGTATACCTGGAAAATTTAAAGATTATATTTCGTCACCTAAGATTAATAAATATCAATCATTGCATACATCAATTATAGGACCCAATAGAAGACCAATTGAAATACAACTTAGAACATTGCAAATGCACGAGTATGCAGAAAGAGGCATAGCATCACATTGGAAATATAAATCTTCTGAAAAATTTAATTCATTAACGTGGAAAGAATATGACTGGCTTGCGGATTTAGTTGAAATTATTGATAAGAATGAAAACCCAGAGCACTCTTATGAGTACACCAAACTACAAATGTTTCAGGAAAATGTTTTCTGTTTTACCCCAAAAGGATCTGTAATTAAATTACCAAAAGACGCAACACCAATTGATTTTGCATATGCAGTACACACCAAAATAGGTAATAGTACTATAGCTTGTAAGATTAATGGTAACGATAGTGAATTACAAAGTATTCTTTATAATGGAGACGTTGTGGATATCATCACTTCTAAAAATAAATCACCTTCATTGCACTGGATACCTGTTACAAAAACTGGAAAAGCAAGATCAGCAATCAGAAAATATTGGTATAAAAAAGGAGAGGAGAAGGCTCAAAGAATTAAAAAATATAACACTACACTATGGATTTCATTGCCTGATAAACCAGGAAAGCTTGGAGAAATAACAACTTTACTTGGTAGTCATAGTTTAAACATCTCGAGTGTTGAAATGAAGGAAAAGTCTAAAGAATATATTAATTTTAAATTCAATCTTATCATAAAAGACTTGAAGAACTTTACAAATTTTATCAGTGAGTTAAAACAAAAGAAAATAAAATTTAAAATCATTAGACATGAGGATAACTGGCTAAAGGAACGTAATGCTTTCACACAAAAAATCTTTAAATATTTTAAAAAAAACTAACGCACTTTTAGAAGGTCATTTTGTTCTTTCGTCAGGCTTGCATTCACCGAAATATATCCAGTGTGCTAAACTATTAAGCTTTCCACATTTATCTAAAGATATTTGTAATTCACTAGCAAAAAAAATTAAAAAAAAGTTTAAATCTATAGATTTAATTTTAGCTCCTGCAATGGGAGGTGTTATTATTGGTTATGAAATTGGTAAAATTTTAAAAAAGGAAACAATATTTTGTGAAAGAGTTAATGGTAAATTTACTTTAAGACGAGGCTTTCATATAAAAAAAGGATCAAAAGTTTTAATAATCGAAGATGTTATAACAACTGGTAAATCGAGCTTAGAGTGTGTTAAGTTGATTACAAAACCAGGCGCAAAACTTGTTGGTTTTGCCTCAATTATCGATAGATCAACCAAGAATTCATTAAAGATAAAAAAGAATATTATTTCACATATGAAGATAGACGTCCCAACATTTAAAAAAAACAACCTTCCAGAAAGTCTTAAAAATACTCCAATTACAGTCCCTGGAAGTAGATTTATTAAATGACAAGACTAGGTGTTAATATTGATCATGTTGCTACAGTAAGAAATGCAAGAGGATCATTCCACCCTGATCCATTTACTATTGCTAAACATGTAACTAAATGTGGAGCACATTCAGTTACTATTCATTTAAGAGAAGACAGAAGACATATAAAAGATGCTGATGTTGTTAAAATTTGTAAAAATAAAAATATAATCACTAATTTAGAAATTTCACTAAACAAAGAAATAATAAATATAGCATTAAAAAATAGACCTAATTTTATTTGTATAGTTCCTGAAAAAAGAAAGGAAGTGACAACAGAAGGTGGATTAAATTTGATTAAAAATAAAAAAAAGATAAAGACAATAATATCCTTATTTAATAAGAAAAATATTAGAACAAGTTTATTTGTAGACCCAACGTTAAAAGATATAAAAATTGCAAAAGAATTAAATGCTTCATGTGTTGAGTTGCATACAGGAAAAATTTCTAATTTAGTAAAAGAAAATAGAAATTATAAAAACGAATATTTAAAAATTAAAAAATGCTCTAAACTTGCTGTTAAACTTGGAATTGAGGTCCATGCAGGCCATGGTCTTGATTATAAAACTACCTCTATACTTAGTAAAATTAAAGAAATTACGGAATTTAATATTGGCCATTTCATAATTGGTGAGTCGCTTACTCATGGTTTGAAAAAAACTATTAAGGCATTTAAAAAAATAACCAATAAATAGATATGAAAATTCTTGGTATCGGTATTGATATAGTAGAAAATATTAGAATACATAAATCTTTAAAAAACGTTAATTTTATTAAAAGAGTTTTTTCTAGCTCAGAAATATCATTAGCCAAAAGCATAAAAAATAAAAAATCTTATTATTCTAAAAGATTTGCTGCTAAAGAGGCATTTTCTAAAGCAATTGGAACTGGTTTTAGAGAGAATTTAAATTTTAAGGATATAACTATAATTAACGATAAGTTAGGCAAACCCTCATTTGTTGTCACAGATAAAATTAAAAAAATTGTTAAAAAGCAATTTAAAATATCATCCTTTGATTTCTTTCTGTCAATTTCAGATGAAAAAAAATATTCTTTAGCCTACGTGATTTTACAAAAAAAATGATAACTAAAAAAATTATAATTGATAATGTTAAGACAATTTTTTATGCTTTAATAATAGCTATTGTTATTAGATCTCTTTTTATTCAACCTTTCTATATTCCCTCATCATCAATGGAACCAACACTTTTAATTGGTGATAGATTATTTGTTACGAAATATTCTTATGGTTATAGCAAGCATTCTTTTCCTTTTAGCCCACCAATAATAAATGGAAGACTATTTTCTAAGAAACCTAAGGTTGGTGACGTTATTGTTTTTAAAACACCAGCTGACAATAGAACGGATTATATAAAAAGACTAATTGGTCTACCAGGTGATAATATTCAATTCATTAATGGTGATTTGTTTGTAAATAATAATCAAATATTAAAGTCTAGAATTGCCCAAAATGATAAGATTTATTGTGGAAATCAAACTATAGATGTTAATACATTTGAGGAAAAACTTCCAAATGGCAACACTCATAGTAGTGTATACTTAAAAAGTTACAGTTTTCAAAATTCGGATAATTTTGTAGTTCCCTCTCAACACTATTTTTTTTTAGGAGATAACAGAGACTGCTCCAAAGATAGTAGATACTTGACTAGTGTTGGATATGTGCATGAAGATAATTTAGTCGGTAAAGCTCAATTTATTTTTTTTTCATCTGATTTTAGAATTGGAAACATTTTTTCTTTTTGGAAATGGCATAAAACAATTAGATTTGACAGATTTTTTAAAAAAATTATTTAATGAAAGCTAACCCGACAACATTAGAAAAGAATTTAAAATTAAAGTTTTCAGATCAAAAAATCTTTATTAAAAGCTTAACACACAAAAGCTTTGATTCAATAAACAATAATGAAAAAATTGAATTCTTAGGAGATAGAGTTTTAGGCCTTATTATTGCAAAAAAATTATTAGAACTTTATCCAGAAGAAAGAGAAGGGGTATTAGATAAAAAATTTGCTTCATTGGTAAATAAAAAAAAATGTTTAGAAATTGCTAAAAAAATTGAACTAGAGAAATACATTTTAGTTTTAAACCCTAAGAATAAAAAAATTGAAATTGAAGATAAAATAGTAGCAGACTGTTTAGAGGCTTTAATTGGAGCGATCTATCTTGATAAAGGTTTAAATTTCACTGAAAAATTTATTCTTAATTTATGGAGTGACCATATTACAGCGAGTATTATTACTCAAATTGATGCAAAGACAAAACTCCAAGAATACTCACTTAAAATCTTTAAAGTACTGCCTATTTATAAGCTAATATCTAATACTGGGCCTCGGCACAAACCACTTTTTAAAGTTGCTGTAAAATTAAAAAATACAAAATTTTTCACAGCAGGTGGAACTTCTAAAAAAGATGCAGAACAGAATGCTGCATCTTTATGTTTTGAGGATGTTTTTAAAAAATGAATTGGGACGATAACGCTTATTTAGTTTCTAAAAATAGATACAGTGAAAACTCAATAATTGCAGAAGTTTTTACAGAAAACCATGGAAAAATCTCAGGGATAATTTTTGGTGGAACTTCAAAAAAAATCAAAAACTATTTGCAAATTGGCAATAAGATTTATGTAAACTATAATTCTAAAAGTGTTACTAGAATTGGTTATTTTAAAATAGAAATCTTAAAAGCCTTAACACCACTCTATTTTGACGAAAATCAGAAACTATCATGCATTACCTCTGCAATGCACCTTATAAAACTTCTTACTGCCGAAGCTCAATCTAATAAAGAAATTTTTAAATTAATTGATAAATTTTTTGAAATATTAACTTCAGATAATTGGATACAAAAATATATTCTCTGGGAGTTAGAACTTTTAAAATTATTGGGATACGATTTGGAATTAAAAACTATGGTTGAAAAAGAAATTGTTGATAGTGAAGTAAATTATTTTGTCAAATCTTCAACTGAAAAAAAAAGTATTCCAAATTTTCTAATAGATGAAAATAATATTGATGTTAATTTAAAAAATTTACTCAAAGGTCTAAAACTTGTTAGTGATTATCTTGAAAAAAGTATTTTAAAACCAAATAATCTAAACCTTCCTACTTCTAGAACTCATTTTATTAATCTTTTAAAATAATTATTTAATCAAATCATTAATTCTATCTGCGTAATAGCTTACTATAGCGTTTGCTCCAGCTCTTTTAAATGAAATCAAACTTTCTAATACTGAGTTTTTATCTATTAGACCTTTTTTAATACTATTACTTAATAGTGAGTATTCGCCTGAGACTTGATAAGCGAGAACAGGAATTTTAAAATTATCTTTAATTGTTTTAATTATGTCTAGATAAGGCATGCCAGGTTTAACCATAACCATATCAGCCCCTTCTTTAATATCTAGAGCCACTTCTCTTATTGCTTCATTGCTATTTCTAAAGTCCATTTGATAATTTTTCTTATCACCTTTTAATAAACCTTTTGAACCAACAGCATCTCTGAATGGACCATAAAAACTTGAAGCATATTTTACTGCATAAGAAAGTATTTGAACCATTTCGTGACCTTCTTTATCTAAAGCTTTTCTTATTTTGCCAATTCTTCCATCCATCATGTCTGATGGAGCTAAAACATCACAACCAATCTCTGCTTGTAACAATGATTGATTTATCAAGACTTCAATAGTTTCATCATTTAATACGTAACCTGATTTAACTAAACCATCATGACCATGAGAAGTGTAGGGATCTAAAGCTACATCACACATAATACCAATTTCATTTTTATATCTTTTTTTGATATATTGAATGGCTTTGCAAACAAGATTATCCTCATTTAATGCTTCGGTACCAATATCATTTTTTTTTGTCTTATTTGTATAGGGAAACAATGCAACCATTGGTATTTTGTTTTTGATTGCTCTATCTACAATAATTCCAAGCTTATCTATTGTGTACCTATAAACATCAGGCATTGTTTTAATGGATTGTTTTATATTTTTTCCATCAATTAAGAAAATAGGTAATATAAAATCATTAGATGAAAGGCTGTTCTCTTGTATTAATCTTCTAGACCAATCGTTTTTACGACTACGTCTAAGTCTCAAATTTGGGTAATTTCCTGTAATCATGTTTAAATCTACTTTTAAAATGCGACAAATGTATTATACAAATATATATTAAAAAAGGTAGAAAACAAATTGCATGAGCCTAGACAATAAAAACATAATAGACTTAGATTTAAAGAAAGATCAAAAAGTTTTAGATTTTAGAGATTTTCAAAAACAAGACATTAAATTTGACATTAATAAACTTCAAGAAGCTTATAATCAAATTGTTCAAACTAGAAAATTTGATGATGGTGGTGGTATTGCTCACTTTGGAGCAATTTGTTTAACACAAATTCCTGGAGATCCAGATTCTGTTAAAGGAAGTAAGGCTAGAGGCTCTTACTGGACAAAACCAGATAAATCAGGAAAAGAAGTTACTAGAGATGTTTCAATAGATGAAGCAGCATACTCTGAATTTATTCCAGACTATGAAAATACTTATTTCAAAGAAGTATTTGATACACTTTCTTCAAAATACAAATTAGGTAGAGTTAGAATTTTACTAAAGGAGCCAAGATCAACATTGAGTTGGCATAGAGATCCTGAACCAAGATTACATATACCCCTAATTACAAACCCTGGCTGCTTGATGGTTATTGATAATGTCGCTAAACATATGCCAGCTGATGGCTCAGTATGGGTTACTAATAATGTAAAATATCACAATGCTTTTAATGGTGGTGAAGAAAATAGAGTTCACTTGGTAGCATGTGTTTTAGATTATAAGTTTAATTAAATTGAAAAAAATATTTTTATCATCAGATCACGCAGGCTATAAGTTAAAAGAATTTATTAAAATTCATTTAGATAAAAAAAAGATTAGCTACACAGACTTAGGTCCATTCAATAGTGATAGGGTTGATTATCCTGATTATGCACATAAAGTTGCAAAAAAAGTTAAAACAAATAACAATCATACTGGTATATTGGTTTGTGGTTCTGGCATGGGCATGAATATTGCGGCAAATAGACATAAAAATATACGTGCAGCACAATGTTTTAATTTAAAATCCACAAAATTATCAAGATTGCATAATGATGCAAATATCATTACATTGGGATCAAGACTGCTTACTAAAAAAAATGCTTTAAATTGTGTTAGTGTTTTTTTAAATACAAAGTTTGAAGGTGGAAGACACGCAAAAAGAATTAAGAAAATTTAATTATGTCTAGTGAAAAAAACTATTTAAACGAAAACTATAAAAGCTTTTTTGAAGATAGTTTATCTGTAACTGATCCAGAATTACATAAAGCAATAAGTGATGAATTAAAAAGACAACAACAGCATATAGAATTAATTGCTTCTGAGAATATTGTTTCACAAGCCGTTCTAGAGGCGCAAGGTTCTGTTTTAACAAATAAATATGCAGAAGGATATCCTGGAAAAAGATACTACAATGGATGTGAACATGTTGATGTTGCTGAAAACTTAGCTATTGAAAGATTAAAAAAATTATTTGATTGTAAATTTGCAAACGCTCAACCACATTCTGGAGCTCAAGCGAATGGAGCTGTATTTTTAGCACTATTAAATCCTGGTGATACTTTTATGGGGATGAGCTTAAATTCTGGTGGTCATATTACGCATGGATTAAAAATTTCAATGTCAGGTAAATGGTTCAATCCAATAGGGTATGATGTTGATAAAGAATCGGAACTTATCGATTATGATAATGTTGAAAAACTTGCATTAGAACACAAACCAAAACTTATAATTTGTGGGGGCAGTGCTTACTCTAGAGTAATTGATTTTAAAAGATTTAGAGATATTGCTGATAAAGTAGGCGCATATTTAATGGTAGATATGGCACACTTTTCAGGTTTAGTTGCTGGTAAAGGTTACCCAAATCCATGTGAACATGCACACGTAGTAACTTCAACAACTCATAAAGTTTTTAGAAGTGCTAGAGGTGGAATTATTTTAACTAATCATGAAGATTTAGCAAAAAAATTTAACACAGCAGTATTTCCTGGTTATCAAGGTGGACCACTGATGCACGTCATTGCAGCAAAGGCGGCTGGTTTTTTAGAAGCATTAAGACCAGATTTTAAAGATTATATCAAATCAGTTTTAGCTAATGCCAAGATTTTATCAGAGACACTTAAAAATAATGGTTTTAAGATTTATTCTGGTGGAACAGATACACACTTAATGTTAGTTGATCTAAGACCTTTCAATGTCAAAGGTAATGCCGCTGCTGAAAGTCTTTCAAATGCTAATATTACCTGTAACAAAAATGGAATACCCTTTGATTCTGAAAAGCCAATGATTACTTCTGGAATAAGATTGGGTACTCAAGCCGCAACAACTAGAGGCTTTGGATTAAAAGAGTTTGAGAAAGTAGGTGAATTAATAACTAAAGTTGTAAAAGGTTTGTCTGAAAACCCTGAGGATAATAGTAAAATTGAAGAAGAAGTTAGAAATGAAGTTATAGAACTTACATCTCACTTTCCAATATATAAAAATTTAAAATAATGATTTGTTCAATTTGTAAAAAAGGTGAAACATCAGTAGTGGATTCTAGACCCACAGAAGATGGAGCTGCCATAAGAAGAAGAAGGCTTTGTGTGTGTGGTGCTAGATTCACAACTTTTGAAAGAGTACAATTTAGAGAAATAATGGTTATCAAAAAGAATGGAAGAAAATCATCTTTTGATAGAGATAAGCTTTCTAAATCAATTTACATAGCATTAAAAAAAAGGCCTATTGATACCGAAACAGCAGAAAAATTTATTAGTCGAACTTCAAGAGCATTAGAGGAACTTGGTCAAAGTGAAATTTCATCAAATACAATTGGAACAATGGTTATGGAAGGTTTGAAAGATCTTGATCCGGTAGCATACGTTAGATTCGCATCTGTTTATAGAAATTTTAGAGAAGAAAAAGACTTTGTGCAATTTGTTGACAAATTAGATGTCTACAAAAAAAAATAAATTTTCAAACAAAGATAAAATTTTTATGGAGCTTGCCTTGAATTTGGCAAAAGCTCGTCATGGATTAACTGGAATTAATCCTTCTGTTGGTTGTGTAATTGTTAAAAATAATAAAATACTCTCAATTGGTCAAACAGGTTTTAAAGGCACACCTCATGCCGAATTTAATGCCATTAAAAATTCAAATGAAAATTTAGAAGGTTCAAAAATATATGTGACTCTTGAACCTTGTAGTCATTATGGAAAAACTCCTCCG
>JAOIXS010000001.1 GCA_028225715.1 Candidatus Pelagibacter sp. | reverse complement strand
TTAAATTGGAAGTCACATATTCAATATCTTGAACAACTGAGACAAGTTATTGGTCTAAGATCTTATGGTCAAAGAGATCCATTAGTTGAGTACAAAAAAGAAGCTTTTTTTCTTTTCGAAAACTTATTGAATAAATTAAAAATGGATTTTGTTACGATTTTAATCAATTTAAAAATAGTTCAAGAGCCCAGTGAGAGTATTACAAGACCATTAAAAAAAGAAACATCTAACGATCCAAAATGTTTACTAATACAAAGAAAAGATGAAAAGATTTCAAGAAATGAGAAATGTGAAGCTACAGGTAAAAAGTTTAAAAACTGTTGTGGAGCTTTATAAAAAAAATATTAAATAGCCCAATAAAACTATTGTTCCAAATAGAAGAGCTAAATTTAACTTAGATTTAAAAAAGTTTTTAACAAATACATTAACCTTATTTTCTTTTATGCTAAGTATACTTAAATCATCTAATTGGTTTACAAATCCTTTAGATCTTCCAATAGTCAAAAATTTATTTTTTCTATGATTAAAAATTTCTTCTCCACTCATATTAAAAAATTCACTCAAATTTTTTTCAATTGATTTTCTTACGTTATCTAATATTAAGTCTCTATCTCTATGAGCGCCACCAATTGGCTCTGGAATAATTTCATCAATTACTTTTAGTTTTAAGAGGTCTTTTGAAGATAATTTCATGGCTTTTGCTGCCTCTAAAGTTCTTTTGGGGTCTCTCCATAAAATAGTGGCACAGCCTTCTGGAGATATTACTGAGTAAATTGCATTTTCTAACATGATTACCTTGTTAGACGAAGCAAGTGCTATTGCCCCTCCTGATCCACCTTCACCAATAACAATTGCAAGAGTTGGGACATTTAACGACATGCAGCACTCAATTGATTTAGCAATTGCCTCTGCTTGACCTCTCTCTTCTGCACCTACACCAGGGTAAGCTCCAGGTGTGTCTATAAAAGAAATTATCGGAATGTTAAATTTATTTGCTAATTTCATTAATCTAATTGTTTTTCTGTAACCCTCAGGCCTCATCATTCCAAAATTTCTTTCAATTCTACTTTCAAGGCTATCCCCTTTTTCTTGACCAACAACTAAGACTGATTTTTCATTAAATTTTGCAAATCCAGCTAATACTGATTTATCTTCTCCATAAAATCTGTCACCTGACAATGGGATAAAATCCTCAAATAAATTATCGATAAAAAATTTTGCTTTAGGTCTGTCTTCATGTCTTGCAACTAAGGTAGTTTGCCAAGGATCTAAATTAGCGTAAATCTCTTGTAGTTTATTATCTATCTCTTTTTGAGACTCAGAAATTTTTTTTGTATCCACTTCCGAAAGACCATCTTGATTATAAGGGTCTTTAAGTTTGTCTATTTCTATCTCTAAATTTTTAATATCTGTTTCAAAATTTAAATAATTTTTCATGTGATTGTTTAATTATTAATTAATTAAGAAAAAAGGCAATAAAATGTTTTAAATAATTTATATTTGACATAATTCTATTAAGAGGTAGTTTGAACTAATATCGGGAGAGACTATTCAATAATAGCGCCGAAGGAGCAACCACCCCGGAAACTCTCAGGCAAAAGGACCGATAATAAACATAACACTCTGGAAAGAGATTTATCTCGCCGATGGAGCAAAACTCTCAGGCAAAAATACAGATGGGGTAAAATGAGTGCTATGAAAGAACAATATACAAAAATACACAATCTATCAGTTTCTAATAAATTACTTAACTTCGTTAATGAAGAATTGCTTAAAGATACGAATATTTCTTCAGAGAAATTCTGGGAAGGCTTTGACAGAGTAGTTCATGAATTAGCTCCAAAAAATAAAGACCTATTAGAAGTAAGAGAAGATTTACAAAAAAAAATAGACGATTGGCATATTGCAAATAAGAGCAATGAAATAAACTTAGAGGAATATAAAAAATTTTTAAAAGAAATTGATTATTTAAAAGAAGTAGGTCCTGATTTTAAGATCAAAACAGATAATATTGATGAAGAAATAACTAGTATTGCTGGTCCACAATTAGTTGTTCCTATTATGAATGATAGATATGCATTAAATGCTGCTAATGCAAGATGGATGAGTTTGTATGATAGTTTGTATGGTACTGATGTAATAGAGCAATCTGAGGATAGTGCATCACAAAGGTATGACCCTCTAAGAGGAGAAATGGTTATAAAATATGGAAGAAATTTTTTAGAAAGATATTTTCCTTTAGAGAATATAATTATGGGGTGGGCAAATATAACTAGCTTTAAAATAGAAGATGGTTCACTTATAATTTGTAAAGATAATCAAGAAACAAAGCTAAAAGATAAAAGTAAATTTATAGGCCACAGAGGTGAACCTAATAATCCTTCTGCAATAATTCTAAAAAATAACAATCTTCATATAGAAATAATTATAGATCCAAAGGCATTTAGCGCAACACAAGATCCTGCTAAAATTAGTGATATTATTGTTGAAGCAGCAGTTTCAACCATTTGTGACAATGAAGATAGTGTTGCTGCAGTTGATGCTGATGACAAAATAATTTGTTATCGTAATTGGCTTGGGCTTATGAAGGGAGATCTAAAATCAATATTTGAAAAAAATGGTAAAACCTATGAACGTAAATTAAATCCTGATAGGAGCTATATTTCTAAAGATGGAAAGGGATTAAAATTACATGGAAGAAGTTTATTGTTAATAAGAAATGTTGGACATCTTATGACCAATTCTGCAATTCTTTTAAAAGATGGTTCTGAAATACCAGAAGGTATCATGGATGCTTTTATAACTTCAGCGGCTTGCCTTCATGATATTAAAAAGAAGGGTAATTCTAGAAGTGGTTCTATTTATATTGTTAAACCAAAAATGCATGGTCCTGATGAAACTTTATTTACAGATTTAATTTTTACTAAAGTTGAAGAAGTTTTAGGATTGGAAAAATATACATGCAAAATTGGAATTATGGATGAAGAGAGAAGAACCTCTTCAAACTTAAAAGAGTGTATTAGAACCCTAGAAAATAGAGTATTTTTTATTAATACTGGTTTTTTAGATCGTACCGGTGATGAAATGCACACTTCAATGGAGGCAGGTCCTATGATTAAAAAAGGAGATATGAAATCTTCTAAATGGATAGGCGCTTATGAAAATAATAATGTTGATATTGGTCTACAATGTGGCCTATCAGGTAAAGCTCAAATTGGTAAAGGAATGTGGGCTATGCCTGATAAAATGACAGAAATGATGGATCAAAAAACTGGTCATTTGATGGCTGGAGCAAATTGCGCTTGGGTTCCCTCACCTACAGCAGCAGCTCTACATGCTTTGCATTATCATGAAATAAATATTTTTGATAAACAAAAAGAAATTCAAAAAAGAGAATCTGCAAAACTTGATGATTTATTAACAGTACCAGTAGCGAATAGACCAAACTGGTCAATGGAAGAAATTAATTCTGAAATTTCAAATTCTGCACAAACTCTTTTAGGATACGTTGTAAGATGGATAGATCAAGGAGTTGGTTGTTCAAAAGTTCCTGATATTAATAATATAGGGTTAATGGAAGATAGAGCAACTTTAAGAATTTCATCGCAACATATTGCTAACTGGATTCATCACGATATTTGTACAAAATCGCAAGTGATAGAAATAATGAAAAAAATGTCAAAGATTGTTGATGATCAAAATAAAACTGATTCTAAATATGAAAAAATGTTTAATAACTTTGATAGTTCTATTGCTTTTAAAACAGCTTGTGATTTGATTTTTAAAGGTAAAGAACAACCTTCTGGTTATACAGAACCATTATTACATCTAAATCGATTATTAAAGAAATCTAGTCAGAATTAGTTTTTATCCCTGTTCTGTTTTTAAAAGCTGAATATAAAGTTCCATCATCAAGACTTTCTATTTCACCACCAACAGGTAGTCCTTGAGCAAGTTTTGTAACCTTAGTAGAAGTTTTTTTTAAACTATCCTCTATATAATAAGCTGTAGTTTGACCTTCTACTGTTGCACTTGTTGCTAGTATAACTTCTTCAATATTTTCTCTTGAAACTCTTTCCACTAATGAGTTAATTAAAAGATCTTCTTTTCTCTGGCCAGCAGAAGAAATAGTTCCACCAAGAATATGAAAGTAGCCTTTATAAATATTTGAATTTTCAATTGACCATTGATCAGCAATGTCTTCAACTACACATATTTTATTATATTTTTCCTTTGAATTTTCACAATTGCTACATCCTAATGAATTAGATTTTAAAGTACCACAAGATTGACATCTAATAACATTTTTATAAACTTGCGCCAGAGTATTTGCCATTGGTTTTACAAGTTCATCTCTATTATTAATAAGTTTTAATACAATTCTTTTTGCAGATTTAGGACCTAAGCCAGGGAGTTTAGAAATTAATTTAATTAACTCTTCTATCTCATTAATATTTTGCATGTTCTTAAAGCGGCCATTTAAAACCAGGAATACCAAATTCACTTGTAGACTTAGAAATTTCTTCAGATGTCTTGGATTTCAATTCTGATTTTGCATTATTATGAGCAGCCACTATCAAATCTTCGATTATAATCTTATTTTCCTTTAATATTTGATCTGAAAGATCAATTTTGATCATTTCATTTTCACCATTTAAAGTAACCTTTACAGAATTTGAACCAGATGTTCCTTCTACTTGAATGTTTTTTATTTTTTCTTGGCTCTCTTTCATTTTAGCCTCTAATTCTTTTGCTTTATCTAAAATTTTTGTAAAATCAGTCATTTATTAATCTTCTTTTTTAGGTTTAACGTCAATAAGCTCTGCATCAGGGAAACTTTTTAAAATATCTTTATAAATTGAAGAATTTTTTACACTTTCTATCAAATCTTTTTTTTGGTTAATTTCTTCTTCTTTTTTAGATGGCTGTCCTTTAGTTTTGCTTAGACTTATAATCCATCTTTCATTGGTCCATTCAAAAAGTTTTGTTGAAAGATCTTTAATAAAATCTTTATCTAAATCTTCATTAAATGATATTTCAATTCTTTTGTTTTCAAAACTTACAAGGTTAACATTTTTTTCTAATTCATATTTTAATTTAATCTCTTTTTTAAAAGAGCATGCTTTTAATAGATCATCAAATGAATTTATAAGACTGGTATTTGCTTCAATGTTATTATTTTCTTTTTCTTTGATATCTTTTTCTTGAACAATATTTTTCATTTGCCCTATTGTTTCTGCTTTATCTTTTATTCCAAATATATCTTCGTTTGTTTTTTTTGGTGAAAAAGATGTTTGATTTTCACTTTCAGCTATTGGTCTACTATCTTTGTTATAATCATCACTATCTTGTTTAATGCCTTTTAAATGAATTATTCTAATTAAGAACATTTCCATTGATAAATGTTGATTAGAAACAATATCAAGCTCCTCAAGTGTTTTAATAGTAAATTGCCAAAATAATATTAAGGTTTCATTGTTAACTTTTTCTGAAAGATCTTTAATCTTATTAAACTCTTCATCATTCAATAAAAAATTATTACCATCTAAATTTAGTGACTCGATATTTTTAAAATAATACAAGAGTTCTAAAAAATCATTAATAAAAATTTTTGGTTCAACACCCTGGTTATATATTTCTCTATAAGTGTTGAGAACTTCAGTTTCTTTACCCTCAAATATCAATTCAAATAAATCAATTAATTGGGACTTATCAAAATAACCAAATATTTTTTGTGCTGCTGCAAGATCTAATTCTTTGTCTTTATCCAAAGTAAGTAGAGCCCTATCAAGTAACGATAGCGCATCTCTAACTGAACCCTCAGAAATTTTAACAATTAATTTTAGAGCATCATCAGATGCGTTGCCATTTTCTTTTTCTTTAATTTTCTTAATAAAATCAAACAACTCTAAAGATTTAATTCTAGATAAATCAAATCTTTGACAACGTGAGACTACTGTAATTGGAATTTTTTTTATTTCTGTTGTTGCAAAAATAAATTTTAAATATTCTGGTGGCTCTTCTAAAGTTTTTAACAATGCATTGAATGCTTGTTTGCTAAGCATATGCACTTCATCAATTATAAATATCTTATATTTAGCAGTAGTTGGGCCATATCTAGAAAATTCAATAAGGTCTCTTACATCGTCTACTCCTGTTTTACTTGCCGCATCCATTTCCAATACATCAATATGATTTGAGTTAGAAATTGCATTACAATTTTCACAAAGTTCTTCTTTACACAAGTTGTCTATTCCATTTGAACAATTTAAAGATTTTGCAACAATCCTTGCTATAGTAGTTTTTCCTATTCCTCTAATTCCAGTAAAAAGATAGGCATTAGGCACTTTATTAGCTTTAATAGAATTAGAAATTGTTTCCACAACAACATCTTGCCCTATAAGATCATTAAATGTCTGAGGTCTGTACTTTAAAGCTAAAACTTTTGTATTTTTATTCATTTTATTTAAAGGAGACTAGAACCTGAATAACTGTCTCTACGACTGCTTCCGTTAAGATCTGGTCGGGTTCAAGCAGCATTCACCTCTAGCCTCCAAAACTATTATAACAGTAATGTTTTCTAATCTACAAGAAAAGTTTCTAGATTATTTTTCTCTAAATTTATCAGCTTCAAAAACACCTAGTACGTGAAAATCTTGACAATGAAGTCCTAATTCTTCCAAAGATTTTTGAACCTTTGCATCATCTATGTGGCCATCTAAATCACATAAGAAAAAGTATGACTCAAATGAATTTTGTTCTGGATAACTTTGAAGCTTTGTGAGATTAACTCCATTAATAGCAAAACCACCTAATGATTGATACAGAGCTGCAGGCTTACTTTTCAGTTTAAATAGAAAAGAAGTTATATATTTCTTGTCACCAAAATCAGGCTGTAAAACTTCATTGCCCATTACCAAAAACCTTGTGGAATTACCCTCTTCATTCTCAATATTTTTTGAAAGTATTTTTAGATCATAAATTTCTGCACTCAAAGAAGAGGCAATTGCTGCTTCAGTTTTAATCTTAGTTTTAGAAATTGTCTCAGCTGAGCCAGCAGTATCAGCACGAATATGTTCAGCTAAATTATTTTTTTTAATAAATTTAGAGCATTGTGATAAGCCTTGAGAGTGAGAATAGACATCTTTTATATCACTTAAATTACTATCTGGTTGTCCTAATAAATTATGTTCAATTTTATGAAAATGCTCAGCATAAATATTCAGCCTATACTTAAAAATAAGATATTCGATTCCGATATTTCCTGTAATTCGATTTGATTCGGGAATTATCATTCTCGATTTTTTATCTTGAGATGTTTTTAAAAAACATTCATCAAATGTTTTACATGGAATTACCTCTGCCTTAGGATCTATTTCTAACGCTGCTAGATGTGAGTAGGCACCAAATGTACCCTGAAAATAAATTTTACTCATTTCTATGATTTATATTCCATAATTTTTTTTATAGCCAGATAATCTTCTTTTGTATCTACACCTATAGGAGAAAAATTTGCCAACGCAACACTGATTTTCAAATTATTATCTAATGCTCTTAGCTGCTCTAATCTATTTTGCTTTTCACTTAATGTTTGATCCAGACTAACAAATTTTTTCAATATACTTGTTTTGTATGAATAGATTCCAATATGATGATAAATATTTTGATTAATTTTTAAAAAACTATCTCTAGTAAAGTTTAATGCTTTTAGAAAATTATCTTTTTCTAGTTTTGACTCCGTAATAACCTTAACTACATTTTGATCATTTAGTATTTTATCACTTTTAATTTCAGCTGCTAGCGTTCCAATTTCAGAACTACTATTAATCATAAAGTTATTTAAATTTATAATATCATTTTTGTCAATATTTGGTTCATCTCCTTGTAGGTTTAGTATAAAATCAATATCCTTGATGTTGAGTTTTTCATAAGCCTCAAAAATTCTATCTGTACCAGTCTTGTGAGTGCTACCAGTTAAAATGGCTCTTCCTCCATTTTTTTCAACATCATCAAGTATTTCTTTATCTTCTGTTGCTACTACGACTTCACCAATTTTTGCTTCCTCTGCTTTTTTAAAAACATGAGAAATCATTGATAAATTATTAATTTTTAAAAGCGGTTTACCCGGCAATCTATTTGCCGACATTCTTGATGGAATTAATATTAATGTTTTAGCCATTGTAAATTTACTATTTTGTGCGTCTAACAGACGCAAAATTAAAAATTAAAAATTAAGTATTTTTTTAATTATCATGTTATATCTGCAAAATAATAATAATTATATGGATTCGTTCGAAGTTAATAAAATTATTGCAGCAGTTTTAATGGTTGCACTACTTGTAATTGGTTTAGGAAAGATTGCTGATGGTGTCTTTCATGTAAATAAACCAGAAAATCCTGGATATAAAGTTGAAGTAGAGGGACAACTGGCCTCTACAACATCTCAAGTTGCTGAAGTTGAACAAAAAGTAGACATTGCAGCTATAATGGCTCTGGGCGATGTAGCTTCTGGTGAAAAAATTTTTAAAAAATGTGCAGCATGCCACTCAATAAATAAAGATGGAAAAAATAAGATTGGCCCTGCATTATACAATGTTGTTGGTAGAGCAGTTGGTGGAGTAGATGATTATAAGTACTCTAAAGCTTTAGCTTCATATGGTAAAGAATGGTCATTTGAAGAATTAAATGGATTCTTAAAAAAACCTGCTTCTTATTTAAAGGGAACTAAAATGTCATATGCTGGTTTAAGAAAAGAGAAAGACAGAGCTTCTGTAATTAAATATTTAAATCAAAGTGGTGATAGCCCCAAACAGCTACCTTAATTTCCCAAAACAATACAATAAAATACTTTTTTGAACGTGGACTCTATTCAGAGCCTGCAACCATACTTCAGAATTTTTTCCTAAAAAAACATCTCCCGTAACCTCTTCTCCCCTTGGAAGACAGTGTAAAAAAGTTGTGTCTTTTTTAGCAAAACTCATCAATTTTGAATTAATTTGAAAGTTTTTAAAATCTTTAATCTTTTTATTTTTATTAACTCTATCATTCAATGAAATTACTTTATCTGAAAAGATTACATCAGCATTTTTAACTGCTTTACTTGCATCATTAAAAATATGAATTTTTCTTTTATTTTTTTTAACCCAATCTAATATAAATTTTTTAGGCTCATAATTCTTGGGACAACCAATATTTAAATTAAAAGAAAATTTAACTGAAGCAGCAATCAAGCTATTTAGAACATTATTTGAATCTCCAATCCAACAAATATTTAATTTGGAAATAGATTTTTTTTTAATTTCTTCAACTGTAAAAATATCTGATAGCACTTGCGTTGGATGAGATGATGGGCTTAAACCATTTATTACAGGTATCTTTAAATATTTACTAAATTCTGCTATCTTTTCATCACTATCAGTTCTAAGCATAAAACCATCTCCATAAGTCGATAAGATTTTGGCTGTATCTGCTAGACTTTCTCCACCTTTTCCTAAGTGTAATTCGTTAGACCTAAGAGTTATGGTTCCTCCACCTAATTGTTTTATTGCAAGATAAAAACTTAATCGTGTTCTTAAACTTGCTTTTTCAAACATTTGAATAAGCAATTTACCTTTTAAAGGTTTGTCATTATCAATTTCTAGAGTGTTATAATTTTTTCTTTTTTGTTTTCTTTTTTTTGCATCAGCGATGATCTTCTTAAGGTCTGCTGAAGGTATGTCTTTAAGGTTGATAAAATGTTTCATTTTTATTTATAAGTAGAACACACTTTTTTAATAATTTTTATTGCTATATTTATTTCGTCTTTTTTAACATTTAGAGGAGGTAATATTCTAATAACATTTTCAGCTGCTCTAATTGTTAATAATTTATTATCCATTAGTTTCTGTACAAATTTTGTTTGATCATTATGAAGTTGTAGTCCTATTAGTAAACCAACACCTCTTACTTCTTTAATTACTTTAGGAAATTCCTTTCTTAATTTATTTAATTCTGAATGAAAGTATTTTGATAATATTTTAACATTTGAAAGAAATCCTTTTTTTAATATTTGATCTAAAACAGCATTTCCAACAGACATAGCCAGTGGGTTGCCACCAAATGTTGACCCATGAGTTCCAGCTGTCATTCCTGATGCTACTTTTTTACTCATTAAGACTGCACCCAGTGGAAAACCACCACCTATACCTTTTGCTATTGGTACAATATCAGGCTTAATCTTTGAATTTTCAAATGCAAAAAAATTTCCACTTCTTCCAATTCCACACTGGACTTCATCTAAAATTAATAAAATTTTTTTATTATCACAAATTTTTCTTAATTCTTTTAAACACCAATTGGGTATAGCTTTAATTCCTCCTTCTCCCATCACAGTTTCAACCATAATAGCAGCCGTTTTTTTTGTTATTTTTTTTTTAAAATCTTTATGATTTCCAAATTCAAAATGGTCAAATCCATCAACTTTTGGTCCAAAACCCTCTGTCATCTTCTTTGATCCACTAGCATAAATTGTAGCTAATGTTCTTCCATGAAATGAATTTTTAACACAAAGAATTCTATTTTTTGAAGGTTGTCCTATCGAATAAAAATATCTTCTAGCAACTTTAATTGCAGCCTCTGTAGCTTCTGCACCACTATTTTGAAAAATAATAAAATCTGCAAAAGTTTTTTTGGCTAATCTTTTAGCTAATTTTTCTCCCTCTGGAATAATAAACGCATTAGAAACGTGCCAAAGTTTTCTAGATTGCTTATTAACTGCTTTTACCAAATATGGGTTTGAATGCCCCAAGGAATTAACTGCTATTCCCTGAACAAAGTCTAAATATTTTTTTCCATTAGTAGAATATAAAAAACTTCCCTTGCCATATTTAAAAGAAATTTTTCTTCTATTATAATTTTTTGCTAAAGCGCTCATTAATTAAGATTTAATTTTATAACCTTTTTTGTAAAGAAGAAAAGCAACATACCACATAACAATACTTAATATGATTAGATAGATTAAGCCTACTGTTATCGATCCATCTGATTTTCCCAAGAAACCATATCTAAATCCATCGATCATATAAAAAAATGGATTTATGTGACTAATTTTTTGAAATAACTCTGGTAGTTTATCTATAGAATAAAATACACCTGACAAAAAGCTTAATGGAGTTATTATAAAATTTGTTACAGTCGCAGTATGATCAAACTTTTCAGCCCAGAGACCAGTTATAAAACCAAGACTTCCAAGTATAAATGCACCTAAAAACCCGAATACAAAAATATAAAAAATATTATAAATTGTGATATCAACTATTAATGAAAAAACAGCTATTGAAATTATAGCTATTAAAAAACTTCTTGTTAAGGCAGCTAGTATTATTGCCATCGACACTTCAAGGGCTGAAAGTGGTGCGTAAAGCATATCAACAATATTCCCTTGAATTTTTCCTATCATTAATGAAGAAACAGAATGACTAAATGATTGTGTTAAAATACTCATTGCAATTAAGCCAGGTGCTAAAAAATTTATAAAAGAATAACCAAGCACATCTCCTCTATTATTGCCTAAAGCTAGTGATAAAACTGACAAAAATAACAAACTAGAAACAAGTGGAGATAGCAAAGTTTGTTGCCAAACTGCCATGAACCTGTTGCACTCTTTAAGCCATAAGCTTTTAAAGCCAATCCAATTTATAAAGCCAAACTTTTTAATTCCGATATGATATTTTTTATTCAATTCAACCATAAGTAATCATATATAAATTTTAAAAAAAGATGTGTATAAAACAGAAAAATCTATTGTCTTTTTTTTAATCTTGTGTGATCTGTATATAGTTATAAATATTAATTAACATACTAAATATAGACTATGAGCTGGAACGAAGAAAAAGTAGAAAAGTTAAAAGAACTTTGGGGTAAAGGAAGCACTGCAAGTCAAATCGCTGAAATAATCGGTGGTATTAGTAGAAATGCAGTAATTGGCAAAGCTCATAGATTAAATTTATCATCAAAAATTAAAACTAGAAATGCATCTTCAAGCCAAAATTTTGATAATAGTTCAGAAGAAAACTCTCTTAAGCAAAGAAGAGGCAGAAAAAGTAAGTTTCAGTCTTTAATTATTGAAAAAGATTTTGAACCAGAAAATCCCAAGAAATTAGAAGAACTAGATGAGAGCTCTTGTAAGTGGCCTATAGGACATCCGGAAGAACAGTCATTTTATTTTTGTGGACGATCGTCTCTAAAAGATTTTTCATATTGCAAGCTTCATTTGCTATATGCCTATCAGCCCAAAGGAAGAAAAGAAGAGCCTGTAGCTGACAAAGATGAAGAGACACCTCAGTATATTGATAAGAAAATTAATACTGCTTAATAATTTTTAGATTTAATTAATCTACTTTTTTATTTCTTATTTTTTCCATTAAACCCTCTGATCAGAGATTTTATGATTAGATAAATTAGGTAAGAAAAAATCGAGAATATTAAGAAATAAATAATATTAATTATCATAAATAATCATACAATTTTAGTATAGGAAATTCTATTAAGAATTAGCAGGGTTGTATTTTTTTGTAGAAAATTGCCCACCTTCTCTCCACATATAACTATATTTTTTCACTTCACTGTCAAATACTCTCGTACTTGGAACCCCAATATCAGCATTAGTTTGATATTTGCCTGAAGGAACATTGTCGTATTTTAAAAGTGCAAGCTGATCTATTGTTAGAAGTGGTTTTGGAAACAATTGAAATACTTTAGCAGACATAGTTGCTGCGAAAAGAGGTAACGGTACTAATAATCTTTTTTTACCTATTAAATATAATAATTTTTTCAAAATTTCTTTTAAAGATAAGACGTCGGGCCCAACACACTCTACAATTTTAGAGTAAATATTTTTAGAGATAACATGATAAATGGTATCTGTTAAATCAGAACAATGTATTGGAGCAAATTTAGTTGATCCATTATAATAAAGAGGGAAAAACGGGAGCCTACTTAGTAAAGTCATAAAAGATGTAGTAAAATTATCATCAACTGAATAAACTACAGAAGGCCTTAATATTGTTGCTAAAGGAAAATTTTTTTGAATATTAAGCTCACCATCTAATTTACTTTTTGCGTACTCTGAATCTGTTGCGTCGTTTATCCCTAATGCTGACAAGTGAATAAATTGCTGAACTTTATATTCTTTACAAAGTTTAGCTAAAATAGATGGAAAAATAGAGTGAATGTTTTTGAAAGTATTACCCTTGCCACCTTCATACAAAATACCAATTAAATTTATACAAATATCAGTTTGGGAGAAAAGCTTTCTAATTTTTTTTTCATCAAAGATATTAGCTTCAACAATATCTATGTAACCTGCATTAGCTTGGGTTTTTATTGCATATCCTTTTTGATGAAGGTTTCTAGTAACCACAGTTACTTTATAATTATTTTTAGTAAACTTTCTTATTAAATGACGACCTATTTGACCACTACCGCCAAAAATTAGACAATTTTTTGCTTTCATATATATATAATTAAAAATGAATATTGATATTAAACTTCACAAGGGTGATCTACCAGAAGATTTAGATTTAGGCAATATTATAGCAGTTGATGGGGAATTTATGGGTCTCAATGTTAAGCGTGATCCTTTATGTCTTATTCAAATATCAACTGGTAATTCTGATGCTCATATTGTCCAGCTTGATAGGGGAAAATATGATGCTCCAAACTTAAATAAAGTTCTTTCTGACGCATCAATCACTAAAATATTTCATTATGGTAGGGCAGACATGGCTCACATAAAACATTACCTGAAAACAGAAACTAATAATGTTTTAGATACAAAAATTGCTTCAAAATTAGCTAGATCCTATTCTGATAGTCACTCCCTAAAAACTTTAATTAAAGAATTTATGAACGTGGATGTAAGTAAACAATTTCAAAGTTCAGATTTTGGAGGGGAACTATCTCCAGCGCAATTAAAATATTGTGCCAATGATGTTATTTATTTGCATAAAATTCATGAAGAATTAAAAAAAATTCTTGTAAGAGAAAAACGAGTTGATTTATATAAGAGCTGTTTAACATTTTTAAAAACTAGAGTTGATCTTGATTTAGCTTTATTTAAAGACGATATATGGTCTCATTAAATGGAAAAAAGAAATTATAAAAAAATTGCAAAAAGTGTAATTGATCTTGAAATCAAAGCTTTAAAAAAATTAAAAAATTCAATTAATAATTCCTTTAGTGAAGCAGTAGAATCATTGGCAAACTGTCAATCTAAAGTAATATTATGTGGAGTTGGCAAAAGTGGATTAATAGCAGCAAAAATTTCAGCAACACTTTCTTCTGTTGGAACACCTTCATTTTCACTATCTGCAAACGACTGTTCTCATGGTGATCTTGGTAGCATTTCAAAAAAAGATATTTTAATTTTGATAAGTTATTCTGGTTCCACAGAAGAGCTAAAAAATATTATAAAATATGCAAATCGAAATAAAATCATGCTAATAGGAATAATGTCTAAAAAAAATTCCATATTGTATAAAGCTTCTGATATAAAGCTCCTTATTCCAGAGGTAACTGAAGCAGGTCTTGGTATCGTTCCAACTTCAAGCACTATTAACCAATTAAGCATAGGTGATGCTTTAGCAGTTGCAGTTTTGAATAAAAAAAACATTAATAAAAAAGATTTTAAAAAGTTTCATCCCTCTGGAAATCTTGGTGCACAACTTAGAACTGTTGAAGAATTAATGATTACAGGAAGCAAAATTCCATTCGTAAATGAAAGCTTAAATATGAAAAAAGCTTTACAAATTATTTCAAACAAAAAACTTGGTACTTTAATTGTTCAAAATAATAAGAAAATCACTACAGGGATAATTACTGATGGCCAAATTAGAAGGTTTAATGGAATGAGCAATAATCTCAAAGATCTATCTGTCAAAAAGGTTATGACCAAAAACCCTGTCAGCATCAATCAAGATACTCTTGCTGAAAAAGCTTTATCTATAATGAATGCAAAGAAAATCACCTCTTTATGTGTTCACAAAGATAAGAATAAAAAAAAGACTGTTGGAATTTTACATATTCACAACATACTTCAGTCAAATATTCATTAAATGAATAAAAAGACAGGCCTACAAGTTGTAATGGTTCTTATTATTATCCTCATTTCATTATGGTTTTATTTAAAATACTTCACTAAGGATTTTGAAGATGTAAAAGAAATTCAAGCTACAGAAAAGGTTGTAGAAAATCAAAATAGCACCTCAACCTATATTGATGATATTAATTATGTTTCTAGTGACACTAAGGGTAATAAATATCAAATTACTGCAAAACAAGCTGAAATTAAAGTTGAAAATTCTGATGTGATGTTTTTGATAGATGTTGTGGCTTTTATTTATATAAAAGATTCAGACAAGATTAAAATTACTTCTAATTTTGGCAAATATAATTCAAAAAATTATGATACTATTTTTTCTGAAAATGTAATAGTTATTTACCCAGGGCATAAAATAACTGGAGAATACTTAGATTTTTCTTTTTTAAGCAATCTTGGGACATTTACTGAAAGTGTTGTTTATACTGGAGAAAAAACAAATTTATTTGCTGATAAAATTGAAATGAATCTTACTACTAAAGACACTAAAATTTTTATGAATGACACTGGAAAAAAAGTGTTAATCAAAGGAGCTAAATAATATGGGTGTAATTAAAAAATTCAGAATTAAATCTTTTAAAAACCCTCAGCCCCTAATCTCTCTAGAAAATATATCATTATCGTTTGGCAAGAGAAAAATTTTAGACAATGTAAGCTTTAAAATAAGTCGTGGAGAGGTGATGGGAATGTTGGGGCCTAATGGAGTTGGAAAATCAACAATTTTTAATTTAATTACAGGACTGATTAAGCCTGACTACGGTAAAATTAAAATTGATGGTGTAAACGTAGTTAATTATCCAATTTATTTAAGAACAACAAAGTTTAAAATTGGTTACGTTCCTCAATATGGAGGTTATTTTGGTGATCTTACTTTATTAGAAAATTTAAAAGCCATAGCTGAAATTGTAATTCAAGATAAAAATTTAATTTTTTCTAAAATTGATCAGCTTATTGCTAAATTTGAATTAGACGCTATCAGAGATATAAAAGCAAAGTTTCTATCTGGTGGACAGAAAAAGAAGCTAGTAATTGCTCTTGCTTTATTAGGTGACCCAAAAGTACTTCTGCTTGATGAATGTTTTGCAGCATTAGACGTTTTAACCATTAAGATGCTACAAGAAATTATTGTTAATTTACAAACAGAAAGTAACATTACTATTTGTATTTGTGATCACCAAGCGCGTGATCTACTTTCGTGTGTTGATTTTGCAATTGTTTTATCAAATTGCAAAGTAGTAGCGCAAGGATCTCCTAATGACTTGGTTAATAACGCTGAAGCTAAAAATGCTTATTTCGGCGACTCTTTTAAATTCAATTAAAGTATGCTGAAAACGCTCATATTTAAAAATAAGATAAGAAAATTTAATAAACAAATACAAGTTAGTGGAGACAAAAGTTTAAGCATAAGATGGGTTCTATTAGCATCTCAAGCAATTGGAAAATCAAAAGGATACAACCTTTTAATGTCAGAAGATGTATTGGCTGCAATTAATGGTATCAAAAAACTTGGTATAAAAGTTAGGATTCAAAAAAATTACTGTGAAATAATCGGTAATGGAATTAATGGCTTTAAATATAAAAAAAACTTAACAATAGATGCTAAAAATTCTGGAACACTTGGCAGGTTAATTCTGGGTCTTTTAATTAAATCTCCTAAAAAAATAAAAATAATTGGTGACAAAAGTTTATCTAAAAGAGACTTTTCAAGAGTAACCGCACCTTTGGAGAAATTTGGGGTAAAATTTTCTTATATGATAAAAAATAAACTACCTTTAACAATTCTTGGCACACAATCATCAAAAGGCATTAAGTATTTAGAGAACAGGGGTTCAGCTCAATGTAAAAGTAGCGTAATGCTTGCAGCACTAAATGCATCAGGAACAACTTCTATTAAAGCAAAGAAATCAAGAAATCACACAGAATTACTTTTTAAATATTTAAAAATTCCAATCAAGGTAAGAAAGACTAAAAAGTTTGATTTTATAGATATTAAAAAACCAAAAAAAATTAATGCCTTCAACTATCAAATTCCAGGAGACATAAGTTCAAGTGCTTTTTTTATGGTATTAACAACGCTTGCTGATAATTCAAAACTTTTAATTAAGAATGTAAATATCAATCCTTCTAGAGTGGGAGTTATTACAATCTTAAAAAAAATGGGAGCCCAAATAATACTTAAAAATAAAAAAAATTATAGAGGAGAAAAAATTTCTGATATTCTAATAAAAAGTTCAAAAAAACTTAAAGCTATTAACTGTCCAGTAGAATTAAATAGTAGTGCGATTGATGAATTTTTGGTTATTTTTTTAATTGCAGCAAAGGCAAAAGGTATTTCTTATTTTAAAGACCTTTCAGAACTAAACCAAAAAGAAAGCCCAAGGTTAATTTGGGGTTCTAAAATTTTAAATATGATGGGTATAAAAACGGATTTAACAAAAGATTCTATTAAGATTTATGGACAGCCTAATTTAGAAATAAAAAAACCAATAACTGTTAAAAACTATCTAAAGGACCATAGAGTTTTTATGATGAGCACAATTGCTGCCCTAACCCTTGGTGGAAAATGGAAAATTCATGATAAAGATTCTATAAACACTTCTTTTCCAACTTTTTTGAAAATAATTAAAGATATCAACCATTCATCACAATGAAATTAAAAAAAAAAATTAAAATTGCAATAGACTCCCCTGCTGCTGCTGGTGCTGGTACTCAAGCAAAATTAATTTCTAAACATTTTAACTTATTTTATTTAGATACAGGAAAAATTTACAGATTAATTGCAAATATTAAACTTACTCAACCAAATAAGTATGGTCATGGTTTGATAAAAAAAAAGATGCACAAATTAACTATGAGAGATTTGCAAAATAAAAAATTATTATCAGATGAAGTTGGTACAATGGCATCAATTATATCAAAAGATAAAAAAATAAGAAAACTTGTTCATGCATTTCAAATTAAAAGTGCTTATCACCCTCCCAAAAAGTATAACGGATCTTGTTTAGATGGAAGAGACATAACCTATAAGATAATTCCTGATGCTGATTTTAAATTTTTTATAACGGCAAATACTAAGACTAGAGCTTTAAGAAGATATAAAGAGTTAAAAGAACTAAATAAGAAAATATCCTTTAACGAAGTCCTTAAAAGTATCAAAAACCGTGACAAAAGTGACTATAATAGAAAAGTTTCACCCCTTATAAGAACTCGAGATTCGATCTTGATTAATACTACAAATTTAACTAAAAGATCATGCTTTTTAAAAATTAAACAAATTATAGATAGGAAACTAAAAGCTTAATGGAAATTTATAAAGACCTTTCAAACCCCGCCTCTAAAGAGTTCGAGCAACTACTAAATTCACAATTTACTAAAACAGCAAATCTTGAAGAAGGAAAAATCATTACTGGTGTAGTGAATAAAGTTACTGATAACTTTGTATTTCTTGAAGTACCTGGTTTAAAATCAGAGCCTATTTTAGATATTAATGAATTAAAAAGTATGGGCATGCTTGATAAGGCAAAAGTAGGTGAAAAAATTTCTGTTCTTCTTGAAAGATTAGAAGACAAAAAAGGTGAAGTATTAGTATCAGCATCAAAAGCTCAAAAAATTCAAGGTTGGGATAAGCTTGTTGAAGCTTATGAAAAAAATGAACCTATCATGGGTAAAATTACTGGACGTGTTAAAGGTGGATGTATAGTTGAACACATCGATACTGGTTCTTTAATGTTTTTACCTGGATCTCAAATTTCAGATAAGCCTTTAAAAGACATCAGTCATTTGATGAATGAGCCTCAAAAATTTGCGCTAATAAAATTAGATAAAGTTAGAGGAAACGCATGTGTTTCTAGAAGAGAAATAATTTCTTCATTTAAAAAAGAAGATAAAATTAAAATTGTTGAAAAATTCAAAGTTGGAGACTTAATTAAAGGTGCTGAAGTAAAAGGCTACAGTTCATTTGGTTGTTTCTTTAGTGTTAACGGTGAGCTTGATGTTTTAGTTCACTTACAAGAGATTTCTTATTCAAGAGTTAATCACCCTGATGAAGTTTTTACAATCGGTGAGAAACATGACCTTAAAGTAATTAGTGTTGATCTTGAAAAACTTCAGGTTGGCTGTTCAGTAAAACAGCTTACACCAGACCCATTTGAAAACATTTCAAATTACGAACTAAACAAAATCTATAAAGTAAAAGTAGTTAAGCTTATGGACTTTGGAGCTTTTTGTGAGCTTGAAAAAGGATTATCAACTTTATTGCACTCAAGTGAATTAAGTTGGACTAAAAAAAATATTTCTGCAAAAAAAATGTTTAAAGTTGGAGATGAAATTGATTGTGTAATCACTGAAATTGATAAAGAAAAAAGAAGAGTGGCAATATCTCACCGTTTAACAACTAATAACCCTTTTGAAACGTTTGAAAAAACTTACCCAATTGGATCTGAAGTTGAGGGTGAAGTTGCAAGTAAAAATGAATATTCTATTTTCTTAAAAGTTGATGGCTTAGATATCGATGCTTTTTTGCATTGTAATGATTTAACTTACCTAAATAATGGTGAAGAAGAATTAGCTAAATACAAAATTGGAGATAAATTAAAAGTTAAAGTTTTAGAAGTAAAAGCTGCAGAACAAAAAGTTAGAGTTGGCTTGCGTCAAACTCAACCAGACCCTTTTGATTGGTTTAATGATAAAAAAGTAAAACAAACTATTACGGTTAAAATTATTTCAACAGACAATAAAGGCCTTATTGTAAGACCAGAAGGTTGTGAAATGGATTTCATTATTAAAAAATCTGCAATAGCTATTAACGCAGCTGACGCAAGACCTGCTAGATTTACCGGTGGAGAAAGAATTGACTGTGCTATTCAAGAGTTAGATTTAGATAAGAGAAAAGCAACACTAAGTATTAAACTTTTAGAAGAAATTGAGCGTAAAGTTGCGCTAGATACTTATGGTTCTGAGGCAAGTGGTAAAAACTTACCTTTCTCATCATTATCTGATGATTTAGAGAAAAAGAAAAAAGAAGACGAATAAAAATTGGCTATTGTAAAATCAAAGCTTCTAAAACAACTCGCTAATAACTACCCAAATTTTTTAAAAAAAGACCTAGAAAAGTTCACCGATATTATTCTTACTGAAATAAAGCAGGCACTTAAAAGAGGGGATCGTGTAGAATTAAGGGGTTTTGGCATGTTCTCTACTAATACTCAAAAAGCAAGAATATCAAGAAACCCCAAAACGGGAGAGAAAGTGAATACACCTGAAAAAAAAACAATTCACTTTAAAATGTCTAAGGAAATGTTTAAAAAATTAAACAATGACGAATAAAAATATCTTTGTTGCGTGTGATACATCTAGTTTAAAAGAAATTAAAAAAATAATTAACGACACCAAAACTAATAAGCTTCAAATAATTCCAAAATTTGGCTTACAGTTTTTTTATTCAAAGAATGGAAGAGCTTTTCTTCAAAATTTTAAAAGAGATTATTTCTTAGATTTAAAAATAAATGATATTCCACAAACTGCTTTATCTGCAATGGATAGCTTAAAAGATTTAAAGAAATGTAAATATATTACAGTTCATGTAAACGGTGGCCTTGAAATGCTTAAAGCTATTACAAAAAAAGCTAAATTAATTAACAAAAATTTAAAAGTATTAGGAGTTACAATCTTAACAAGCCTTAACAATAAATCTCTTAAAGAAATTGGTTACACCAAAACAGTAGAGCAGTTAGTATTAAAACAAGCTGGTCTTATTAAAAAATCAGGCGCAGCTGGAATTGTGTGTTCTGCACAAGAGGCAAAAATAGTTAGGAAAAAATACAAAAACTTATTTATTGTTACACCAGGAATAAGACTACCTGGAGATAATGCAAATGATCAGTCTAGAGTGATGACTCCCAATGATGCTTTTAAAAATAAAGTTTCTGGTATTGTAATGGGAAGGTCATTAGTAAAAGGCAATATCAAAAACAACATTAAAAGATTAATTAATCACTTAAATCAATGATCCAACCCTGCAAGATTTGTGGGATCTCCGACTCTAAAACTTTAGAATTTTTAACCTCCCATCCTACCCCACCTAAGATGATAGGGTTTATTTGTAATTGGCCCAAATCAAAAAGATTTGTTGAGCACAATCAGCTTAAAGACTTATTAAAAGTTGATAAAAAAAAATCAGAATATGTTGCTGTATTGGTTAAACCAAATAAAGATACATTGGAAAAAATAAAGGATTTACCATTCGATTATTATCAACTTTATGATTGCACACCTGCTGAAGTTAAATCAATTAAAGAAAAATATAATAAGAAAATTATTGTTGCGATAACTGTGAAGGATCAAAATGATACCGTTAAATATTTAGAATATAATGAGCTTGCAGAAATAATACTATTCGATAGCAAAGGTTATGAAAAAAGTATGTCCTTTGATCATCAATTAATTAAAAATATTAAAATTAATAAAGAATTGATGCTTGCTGGGAACATTCAAATTGAAGATAATCTTGAAAATTATAAAGAAATAGCAGACATTATAGATATTTCTGGAGGTCTAGAAACATCTGGATTAAAAGATATTTCAAAAATAAATATTTTTTTAAACAAAATTAAACTAATTAACAATGAAGCTTAAAAAAAAAATTCCCTTAATTGATCAACACAACAAAAGTGGATTTTGGGGTGGTAAATTTGGTGGTAATTTTATACCTGAAACTTTAAAAAAACCCATTGAGGACTTAACTGAACTTTTTGAAAAGCTTAGATACGATAAGAAATTCCTTAAAGAAAGAGACTATTATTTTAAAAACTACATAGGTTCTCCTACTTCATTTATTAAACTTCAGAACCTATCGAATCACTTAGGTGGAGCCCAAATATATGCCAAAATGGTGTCAGAAGCGAACGGAGGAGCTCATAAAATCTATAATGCAACAGTGCATTGTCTTATTGCTAAAAAGGCTGGAAAAAAATATGTCGTTGGTGATACAGGTGCAGGCTATGCTGGAAAGATGCTGAGTATGGCTGCTAAAAAATTTGGCCTCAAATGCAAAATATTCATGGGTGCAAAAGATATTAAAAGACAAAAACCTAATGTAGACGAGATGAAAAAGAATGGTGCAGAAGTTGTGCCTGTTTATTCAGGAAGCCAAACATTAGTAGATGCTGTTAGTGAGTGTATGCGTTACTGGGTTTCAAATTGTGATAACACCCATATGTGTGTTGGTTCAACAGTTGGTCCTAATATATTTGTTAAGATTTGTGGTTGGAGTACAGCTCAAATTTCAAGAGAGTTAAAAATACAAATTCAAAAAGAATTTAAAAAGATGCCTAAAAAAATTAAACTTATTAATTGTGTGGGTGGTGGAAGTTCTGCTTATGGTTTTTGGAGTGAGTTTATCGATTATGATAAAAAACAAATTGAATTAATTGGTGTTGAGGCTGGCGGACCCAAAAATTCAAAACTACATGCAGCGCCTCTAACTAATGGTGCTAAACTTGGAATATTGCATGGAGCCGCAGCTTATGTTTGTCAGAACAATGAAGGACAAATTAATGATACCGCTTCTATTTCGGCTGGATTAGATTATCCTGGTGTATCACCTATTCACTGCTTCTTAAAAGATGTTAAAAGAGCAAGATATACATCTGCAACTGATGAGGGTGCTTTAAATGCATACAAACTAGTTACAAAACTTGAAAAGATAAACCCAAGTTTAGAGCCTAGTCATGCTTTTGCAGAAGCTATAAAAATTGCACCAAAATTAAGTAAAGATACTATCATTATTGTTAACTCTTGTGGTGATGCTAAAAAAGATCGAGATATTTTAAAAGAAAGATTGGGGAAAATTAACTAAGATGTCTTTAATTAATTTAGCCTTTAAAAAAGTAAAAACTGAAAAAAGACCTGCATTACTAACTTACACTGTAGCTGGAGATAATACTAAAAAGAGATCTCTTGAGATATTAAAATCAATTGCAAAATATGCTGATATTTGTGAGATAGGATTTCCTCATAACACTCCAATTGCAGATGGTGGTCAGATTCAATCGAGTGCTTATAGAGCTTTAAAAAATGGTATTAAAATTAAAGATGTTTTTTCAATAGTTAAAGATTTTAAAAAATCAAAACAATCAAAGCCTGTAATATTGATGGGTTATTATAATATGATTTATCAATATGGAGATAATAACTTTATAAACATTTGTAAAAAAGTAGGTGTAGATGGATTAATTGTTGTCGATCTTCCTTACCCAGAAAATAAAGAATTTGCAAAAAAATGTAAGAAAAAAGGTATTAGTTTCATTCAATTAGTATCTCCTACTACGTCTCCGAGTAGAATGAAAAAGATTATAAAAGACTCTCATGATATGGTTTATTATATTAGTATGCTCTCAACAACTGGTGGTAAACTAAAGGTTTCACCTAAAAAAATATTAGAGCGTTACAGTAAGATTAAAAAACTTAATAAGAATAAGAATATTGTAATAGGCTTTGGGATCACTGAAAAAACTATAGCATCTTTAAGAAAAGCTGATGGATTAGTGGTTGGTAGTGCTTTGTGTAAAGAAATATCAAATTCTATTAAAAAACGCCAAAATCCTGTCACAAATGTAACTAATATTGTGTTAAACTTAAGAAAAAAAATAGCATGAATTGGATTAAAAAAACTTTAAGATTTGGTGAGAAGATAAAAACCATCATTAAAGAACGTGCAACCAAAACTGAAATAGCTAATAGTGATTGGACCTCATGTTGTAAGGGGCCTATCTTGAAAAAAGATTTAGAAGAAAACTTGTGGGTTTGCCCATCTTGTAACAAGCACCACAGAATAAGCCCACGTCAAAGATTTGATATTATGTTTGGCAAAAACAATTATGAAGTTTTAAAAACTCCCATTCCTCAAGACGACCCTTTAAATTGGAATGATGCAAAACCTTATAAAGATAGACTAAAAGCTGCTAGAAAAAAAACTGGTATGGATTGTGGAATGATGGTTGTAAATACTAATATTCTAAATTTAAAAATTACAGCGATTGCATCTGATTTTGATTTTGTAGGTGGTTCAATTGGTGCTGCAGAAGGCGAAGCTTTTTTATACGGAATTCAACATGCGATAGAAAATGAACAACCTTTTGTGGTGTTTACTTCTGGTGGTGGAATGAGAATGATGGAAAGTCTTATATCATTAAGTCAAATGACAAGAACAACACTAGCAATTAATGAACTAAAGAAAAATAACTTACCCTATATTGTTGTGTTAACTGATCCTACAGCAGGTGGTATTACAGCATCATACGCAATGTTAGGAGATCTACACTTAGCAGAACCGGGAGCTCTTATAGCTTTTGCAGGGGCAAGAGTAATTCAAGGAACTGTACGCGAGGAATTACCAAGTGGGTTTCAACGAAGCGAATACGTTGAGAAATCAGGATTTGTGGATTTAATTGTAGAGAGAAAAGACTTAAGAGAAAAGATTGGTTCATTATTATCAATATTGTTAAAGAAAAATTCTGCTATAAATTCATCAGAAAATGAAACTTCAGAAGATAGTAGAGCGCTTACAAAAGCTGCATCCTAAAGAAATTGATCTAAGTCTAGATCGAACTAGAAATCTTTTAGAAAAATTAGGTAATCCTCAAGATCAAATCAATTGTATTTCTGTTGTTGGCACAAATGGAAAATTTTCTACTATCCAGGCACTTTATGCAATTTTAAAAGAGGCAAATTATAAGTGTAATATTTATACCAGCCCTCATATTCAAAAGATTAATGAAAGATTTGTCTTTAACAATAAGTCTTTAACAGATGATGAATTGGCCAATCTTTTTTCTGAAATAGAAGAAGCTAATAATCAAACACAAATTACTTTCTTTGAAATTTTAACTGTTGCTTACCTTTATTATGCAAAGAAATACCCTGAAAATATTAACTTAATTGAGTCAGGTCTTTTTCATAGATTTGATGCTACCAATATTTTAAAGAAAAACTTAGCTAGCATTATAACAGCTATTGGTCTTGATCACTTAGACTGGCTTCCAAAAGAAGAACAAACAGTTGAAAAAATTATATTTGAAAAAACATCCACTTTATTAAACTCTAAAATCATTGTTGCAAAACAAAATACAAATGAAATTAGCAAAAGTATTGAAGATACAATTATAGATAATTCTTCTAAAAAAATAATCTTTAATAAAAATTATAATTTTACATTAAAAGAAAATGATTTTTTTTATTTTGAAGATGAATTTGGTGCTCTTAAACTTCCAAAACCTAATCTACCTGGAGAATTTCAGTTGGAAAATGTCTCTACTGCAATTGCAACCGTTAGACAATTAACAGATTACAAAGTAACTGATGAGCATATTAAAGTTGGTATTACTAAAATAGAAAGTATCGCACGGCTTCAAGAATTAAAATCTGGAGAATTAAAAAATCTAGCTAGTAATAATTTATTATTTGTAGATGGGTCTCATAACCCACTTGGGGCAAAAGTATTAAATGACTATCTTCAAAGTTTAAATTGTAACAAACATATTATTTTAGGAATGATGGCTAACAAAGACCACAATGAATATATGAGCTACTTTAAGGATATTAAATCATTAACAACAATTGATATTCCTAATCAACCCAATGCTATTGGGGGAAGTGAACTTAAAGAGAAAATTAAAAATTTTGAAAAGATTAATTATAAAAATTCAGTCGTGGAAGCAATTAGATCAATCGATCTTCAGGAAAATGATATTATTTTAATTACAGGGTCTTTGTATCTAGCAGGAGAAGTTTTAAATTTAAACTAGATATTCTTATCTAGAAATTCTTTCATTTGGCTCTCAGCAACTCCACCTACTTTTCTGTCTACTTCAACACCTTTTTTGTAAACAATAACAGTTGGTACACCTCTTATACCAGCAGCTGAACCAGTGTTAATTCCACCATTTTCAATGTCAGCATAATAAAAGCTAGCTTTATCTTTGTAGTTATCTGAAAACTTATCCATGATGGGTTTAAGACTTTTACATGGAGCACACCATTCTGCAGAAAATTGAACTACAGAGACATCTTCATTCTTAATTTTTGTTTCAAATTCTTCGTCTTTAAAATCTATAAGCATATTTCTTATATAAATTCTTATTAGATTTATTCAATATGTAAAAAAGGATTTTTTTAGTTAATTAACAGAGACTTATTATGCCTGCTCGTATTTTTTTTGAATTCCTTCAACAAACTCATTAATTTCGTCTAAAAACTTGAGCTTTTTCTCATCTTTTTCGTTGGTATATCTATCTCTTAGATTATCACACTCAAAATAAAATTCTTTGCATGTCCACCATTTTTCTTTTTCATCACTTAATATTCTTTCAGCTATTCCACGTTTAATAGTTTTAAACATGTCAGCAGGTAGTGTCTCTGGTGATTCTTGGTATATTATCTTTTTTCCAAAGCTTACCATTCTCTCATCTTCAAATTTATCTAATAACATTAATTTATCTTTCCAAGAGGCTGCATGCCATTTTGGAAATAAAGCAGTGTCTTTTTGAGGAGTAAATTTTTTATAAATTGTCTCTTCTGCTAATAAATCAACCTGTGAATCAAATTGTGCTTTTTCTTCAGCAGTTTCTCGTAATGCTGTTAAAACATTTTGAGAAAATTTCTCATTACTGTTTACTAATTTTGCACGCTCTTTAATTAGATCAGGATCAAGATTGCTATATGGTTCAACTTGTAACCCATAACTTGCATCTAAAATTATAGGAGCTTTGTTTGATCGTATAGTTCTTAAAAACTTTAACTTTTTAATAGCACTTTTAAGTTCAGAAATTGACATATCAAATAATGGGATCGGATCAATTTTAAGATCAAAAGCTTGGCCCCACTGATAGATTGGGTGAATACAATGTTTTGGGTGAAGTGGTGCAACTACAAATCTATAATTTTTACCAAAATGATATTCAGCTAATGTAAACATTTTTTCAGTTTTAAATATTGTCTCAGTATCACTCTTGTTTGCTGTTCTTAAGAATGTATCCCAAGTTTGAGGTTGATTTTTTTTAATTAAGCCTAAAACTTTAACAGTTAGTTCTGCATCAAATAAAGCACTATGGGCTCCACTAGATTCAAAGCCATTCATTCTAGCTAATGACTCTAGTTTCATGACTGCATTACCTTTTGCATTTATTTCAGTTTTTACAACACTTTCATCAACTGCATGGGCACCTCTTGCAATGTTTAAACCATCATGTCTTTTATTAGGAGTTGCATTAGTAATATAAGGATATCTAATTCCTCTAAAAAATTCGTTTCTTATCATTTCATCATCAAAGCCAATGTTTGACCAACCCATGAACATTGCTGGGCTCCATTTTTTAAATGTAGCTTCTAACTGAGATAACATTTGGTAGTGACTTAAATTTCCCTTAGTTAATAAATCAACACTAGTTTTGTTAACTATTAAAGCCATTGCTTGAGGAACCTCTCCTTCTGGCAATCTACATCTAAAATTAAAACGATCTAATTCTTTAAAATTTGGGTCAACTAAAATACCACCTACTTCAATAATACTTCCCCATGAAGTATTGGCACTACTAGATTCGATGTCCCATATTGCTAAATTCATATTAGTTGGTATTCCTTTGGTGATAGTACTGTTCGACTTTTTCTAAAAATTTATTTTGATATTCTTCTAGTTTAACACCTTGAATTCTAAAATCTTGGAATAAATTATCAACCGTACATAACAAGACAATTCCTTGGGTGATATTTGAGTTATAAACAACGTTATGAGCTAGTGAATAAGCACCTAATTGAAGATAATAGTCCTCAATCCACTCTTCTTTTTTCGGTTTGTTGGACTGTTTAAAATCAATGATAGTTTCTTGTCCTTCATACACTCCACAAGCATCACACGTTCCTGCATATTTTCCAGGATAGTACAATGTAGCTTCCGTTCCCCAAATCTCAGACAGTTTATTTTTAATTCCTTGTTCAATAATTTCATCTGCCATTTTTTTAGACTTATTTTCTTCTTCTAACAATTCTAAATTTAATTGACCTAATAAATATTTTTCTAAATGAGAATGCATTGATGTACCTCTACTTGAAGCGTCATTTTTAATTCTATTAGCTTCAGCAGCACCCACTCTTGCTTTCCAATTTGCAAGTGATGCTTTTTTTTCTTCACTTTGTGTTGCTTGTAATATGGAAGTTACTGATGGAAGCTTTTCTTGATTTACTGCATACATTCTTGAGCCACTCACCATTGATCTCATGGATTTTGGATAAGTAAATTTATTATTCCACTGCATATAGTTTGTTATAAGCGGTATTAAAGGAAAAAAGAAATTAATTTTTTGCTTGTTTTGAATGGTCAACAAATTTTTCTACATTTTCAGTTTGAATAGCTTTATCAATTTGTTCAGGATCTTTAATATTTTCTAGACTTCTGCTAATCGATCTTGCATCTGTTCCAAACTTATCAACAACAATCATTGCTTCTTCTAATTTTTTTCTAAGAGAAACTATATTATCAAAATGTTTTCCAAATCTTGAGCTAATTGTTTTTAAGTGATCATAGATTTCAGTTGCACCCTTTTGAACTTTTAAAGATTGAAAGCCCATGTGTAATGATTGCAAATAAGCAGAAAGAGTATTTGGACCACAGATTACAACTTTATGTTTTTTCATTAATTCTTGGGTTAATAATTCTTTAGTAGTTGGATCTTGGTATTCAGTTAATTCTTTATATAAACTTTCAGTTGGTGCATAAACAATTGCAAAATCTGTTGTCTTTGGTGGAACAATATATTTTTCATTAACACTTTTAGCTTTAGCTTTAAATGCAGTAGCTAATTTTGCTCTTGCATCTGCAACAGCTCTTTTATCATCCGCGTCATAACCATCGGTAATTGCTTTAAATTTTTCTACTGGAAAGTGAGAATCTACTGGTACTAAAACATCGCCTTGAAGCTTAATTGCAAATTCAACATTTTCACTTGTATCCTCTTTCATCTTAACGTTAGTCATGAATTGAGAGGCAGGTAATAAGTCTTTGATTAGAGCATCTAATGAAAACTCTGCAAGAGTTCCATATTTTTTAACTCCAGCTAAAATTTTTGTTATACCTTCTTGGCTTTTATTTAATAATTCGACCTGACTATTGAAGTTTCCTACTTTTTCATCAACTTTTGTTAAAGCTCCTGTCATATCTCGTGCTATTTCTTTACTCATAACATTAAAAGACTCCTGAAAAGTCGACTTTAGTTCATTCATTTCATCTTTTTTATTAAGTTCACCAGATTGATTTTCGATTTCTTGCTCTAGTTTTTTCTTTGAATCTCTTTGATAGTAGTAAAAGCCCCCAATAATAATTAGGGCTAAAGTTATGATATTTAAAACTATAAGTACTGATTCCATAATTCATAGGTACAGACAATTGAGTTTTTTTTCAATTATTTAAAAAAATTACTATAAGTTGAATTATGCATAATAAGACGGTATCTTTAATTTATGCTTACCAATCTTTCTCTCCAAAACATTAAGTCATTTAATAAAGAGGCAACTTTAAAAATTGCTCCAATTACACTAATTTATGGCGCAAATAGTTCAGGAAAAAGCACATTATGGAAGTTTTTAACAACATTAAAACATAGTTTAGTGAGGGGGAGTGGATATAACTTTATTAACTTTGATAGATCATATGGTTTTGCAAATAGTAAAACAATTTCTTTTAATCCAGACCTAGAGTCAACTTTTAGTTTTAAATTTAGTAGTTTAAAAGAATATTTTGAAACTAAACAAGCTGAAGAAAGTGATAGTTATACTCCTATTTTTTTAAGAGACTCCAAATCATCAAAAGCTAAAGACGAACCAGACGATACAAAAGGTATCAAATTTGTTTTTAATTTTATTAATGAAAATTTTACAGAAAAAACACAAAGTAATCGTGATTTTAGTAAATTAAATGAAATGGCAAAAAAAATACATTCGAAAGATAAAAGCAAAATAACTGATGAAGAAGAGCAACTACTTAAAAATATAGATTTAATAAAAAAATATACAGAAGAAATGAAAAAAGCAGAAGATGAGATGAAGACAATCAAAAAAGAATTAGCATCAAGAAAAAGCGACCCGAGTATTGTTTTAGAAAAATTGACTGTCTTTAAAGATGATAAATGTTTTGCAGTTTATAAAATTTTTCCCTTAGAATATTCACCAATTAAAGCAAGAATGACAGGAAGAGGTACTAGAGAGATTCAAGCAAAACAAAGAAAAAAAGCAGAAATAGAAATTATAGATATATTAAAAAAATTTTATAAGGATTTTAAATTCCAAGTTGGAATTGAAGGAGATGATAAAGAAATTCATAAGTTTGATTTTATAGGTCCAAGTGGACCTTATGAGCTTAAAATTAACAGTGAAGAGCCTATTAAATATTTATTCATTCCTGAAAAAATATCTGAAGATAAGTTTTTTTGGGAAGAGCACTATAATTTTTTACAACACATTAAAAAATTAATAAAAAATAATCCTTCAAATAAAAATAAAAAAGAACCAGAAATTTATAAAGAATACTTTATAGAAGAGTTAAATTGGACTGAAGGTTATTATTCATCTAAGGGAATAAATATAAATCGTATTCCACAAATACATAATACATTTGATAAGATATTAGAAGCTATGACAGCCTCTCTTGAAGATTTTAGTAAAATTATGTCTGAAGATCTTAGAACACATATTTTAAGAGGAAATTCTTTTATCCCTACTAGAACCATGTATGGAGGAGATATATATCGATCTATATTTGATTCATTAACTACAAAATTTGTAGATGCTTATGTTGAGACAGATGTGGAAAAACTTAGCAAAGAAGGAAAGGAATTTTTAAATATATACTCTGTATTTAACAAATACTCTTACGACGATCAATTTACCAACTTATATAAATTTCCTAATGAACTAAGGAGTTTTAGAGAAAATAATATATCAAATTATAGATTGGGTACAGGAATGGGGATGAGGTTTCACCCAAGATACATAAGTGGTGCTTTGCATGAAGATCCAAAACACAAGAACCGAATAATACAGCTTTTAGAAAAAATAAATTTGCCATTCAATATAGAAACTCAATCAGATAAAGATGGGGATATAAAAATAAGTTTTTCTAATAAAAATATAACAAATTCTCAAATGGATATTCCATTAGAGCAATCAGGAAATGGCCTGCAGTCAGTTCTATCTTTACTAAATGAACTAACTACAAGTGAAAATGATACAATTATTATTGAAGAACCAGAAAATAAAATACACCCCAAAATACAAGGAAATCTCATTGAGCTTATAGCAGAAATTGTTAAAGAAAATGGAAACTATACAATTGTAGAAACTCATAGTGAACATTTCATTTTAAGAATTCAAAAGCTAATAAGAGAGAAAAAAATTAATCCTGATTTTGTTTCTATAAATTATGTTTATCTAGATGATGATGGCAAAGGTTCACAAATAGACCATATGAAATTAAATCAAAACGGTAAATTTATTAATAAGTGGCGTCATGGCTTTTTTAATGAAAGATTAAATGAACTATAATGAATATTAATATAATTTTAGATTCAGAATATATTTGTAAAGAATTGTCAAATCAAGATAGTGCTATCCGTATAGCAAATCTATTTATGATAATGCATAAAAAGTCAAATATTATTATACTGCAAGATAAACAACAGGAAATTATAACAAATATATTGCATCAACTTGCTTATAACTTTGAAAAAATTGAAAAAGAAGATTTATCAGATGCTCAAGCTTTTGTAACAGAATTAGCAAAAGGAACTAATGATTTTGATTTTATAACTGAAGAATATTTTGAAAACGATATTATAAAGTTTGTTAATAAACTTAAAGAAAAAGACTACCCAGTTAAAATAATAATATCAGATAAAAAAATTGATTCTAATATTGAAACATATGCAATAGAGGATACTGGTAAATTTTTTGATTATCTTGAGAATTATTCACACAAATATACTGTTTCTAATAATACTAAATTGAATAACAATTCTACTAATGATAAAAAAATATTAAATTTCAATGAATACAAAGATGTTTTATTTAATACTTTTTGGTGTTCTGATAAAATTACAATTGTTGCAAGAGAATTTTTTGACGGTGCATTTAACTCAAAACCTCATATTCAAGAATTAAATAGAGAAAAATATGCAGAAGGATTTAATTTTTTATTTGATTGCTTAAAAAGTACAGAAAAATTCACAAAAAAAAAAATGAATGTAGAAATCATAACTGGCCTTAAACATTTTGATGTAGATAGTTTTAAATTAGATAAAGGTAAAAAGGTCGATGAATTATATGAATATTTAAATAATCTTACTGAAGATTTTAATTTTGAACTAAAAATAATTAAATGGGATGCTGGAAATGAACGATTTGTAGGAGAAGGCCATGGAAGAAGGATTTATAGTGAATATGGAGGTTTTGATACTGGATTTATGCCCTTTGAAATGCATGATAAAGATAAAAGAACTGGTGATATATTTTATAAAGATACATCCTTTCATTGGATCAACAAGACTAGCTACATTGAATGGAATAAAATTGGATATATTTTAGAAAAAAGACCTAAATCACAATAATTTTGCCATATTTTTATAGTATAAGATTATTATAAATATGATAAATCAACTAAAAATTGAATATTATATTTAAATAATATTGAAATATTTTTAATTAATACCTATATATTAATTAACGACGCTTTGAGGAATTAAGAAAAGAGTGCCCCCTTTTATGATATGGGCAACAAAACAACCTCAAAAAGTGTTCTAAAACACTCAAAAATCAACAGTGAAATAGTTGATTGTATTGAAAAAATGCAATCACTTAAATTATTCACAAAAGATATTTTAACTGAAGAACAAGAATATTCGCTTCTAAAAGACACTAAATCAGACAATTCAAAAGTATCAAATAAAGCAGTAGATAAGTTAAGTAGATTTTTTTTCAAATATAGTTTTGTACAAGCAAAATTAAAATTTAAATCTATTGGTCAAAAAATTAATTTTGAAGATTTATTATCAGAAGCCAATATTGGTGTTCTTACGGCTATTAAAAACTTCAAATTAGAAAAATGGGGAACACAACATGAGAATGGTGTAAAACTTAGATTTTCTAGCTATGCTAAATGGTGGATTAAAAGCACCTTAAATGATTACTGTTTAAAAAATTCCTCAAGTATTAAATTCTGTACAACAAAACAGGATGAAAAAGTATTCTACAATATTTCTAAAACAATTAATAAGTTAAACCTTAATAAATTATGTTGTGAACTTAATAGAGAAGACATTTCTAAGGTTGCAAAAAAATTAGAAGTAAATGAAAAACATATAAAAAAATATATTAATTCTGTAAATATTTCTAATTCAGAAAAAGATTTAGATAATTATTTCTTTAATCAATCAATTACAGAATCAATTAAAGAACAAGATCAAATTAATAATAATATAGATAAAAATATTTTATTATCAGAAAAAGAACTTGGTGTTTACAATCAATACATGGCAGGTCATGGTTTAGAAAAACTAGCAGAAAAATTTAAATCAAATAAAGAAACAATAAGACAGATTTTAATTTCATCAACTAAGAAATTAAATCCTGAAAAAAATTTAATTTAACTCTATCTATCTATTATGCAATTTAACTTTAACAATAAATATAAACAAAGGAGGTTACGTTCAAATAACTTTTATAGCTTTGGCAAAAGCAGCTGTCGAGTAGCGGTAACGCCTCGTACACTTGGTTCACTTCATATCCCTTTCTCCAAAAACCAAGTGTCTTTCTCCAGCTGTTCTGCTGAGGCTAAAAAAGCATCAGTTAAAATACATTTTAGAAGTTTTAAAAGTAGAAGATCATGCTGGGATTTCAAACAAGAATTAAAAGCAAAATTTAATAGTCTTTCAAATAAAAAATTAATTATTCGAACTAATATTCGAGGAACAAAAATTCAATACTTCTATGGAGCAAAAATATGAGTGATGAAATAGATATTAAAAATAAAATAAAAGCTAACTCATCTTTGTTTATCAAATTTGTGAAGAGTGCTGTTACCGCTTCTCCTAAAGTTCAAAACAATTTTCTAGATGTAACGGCTCAAGTGGCCTTAACTATCCAAAAAATAATTGATGATGCTAACTTAGTTGTAGATCTTGATTATAAAGGGAATGACTTTTGGTTAAAAAACCGTTGTAAAACTTCATGTTTTATCGATGGAGGTGTTGATAGAACATCCATCATCAGTAGTGCTCCTTTAAGTATTAGAGCTGGTAGCTATATCGTTAAACCAGATGCTGAAGACAAACATAGAGAGTTCTTTGAAGAGAGTATGGTCTTCCTTGGTGATCTATACGACCCAAAGAACGAACTTTATGATTTATCAGACGACGATTTCGATGAAGATCAAATGCTTAATAAGAAAAAAGATGGTGCAAGAATAATTTTTGAAGCTGTAACTATCGTTAAGCACATATTACTTAATAGAAAATTTGATTATTGTTTCTTACACGGTCCTATTGAGGCAACTGTAATGCCTTTTACCGTAATGGGCTTTCCAACATTTACAAAATTTGCAGTAGAGAACATGCTGCCCTTCTATAATAAAAATAAATTAAACGCAGAAGCTAGACATTTCATAAATGTTTATCTTGAAGCTCTTAAATATATCAAACAAAGTAAGTTTCCAGTTTATGGTATTGTTGAAACTTCAAATTCAGCTCCTTATATAAAAAATCTTTTATACACTTATAAATCTAAAGGTATCATTTCAGATAAAGACTTTAGAAATACTCTATCCACTATTAAAAAATATAAAATAACAGACTCGCATTTACTTGAGATAATATTAAAAAATGGTCAGGCCTTAAAACCATTAGAAGTTAAAAAACAAATTAAAGGCTTTAGTGTAACCTCTGGTTCTGCTTGGGAAGATAAAATGGAATCTTTTCCTAGTGTGTATATTGGTTATATAAAAACAACTGATCATTCATCTCCTATAAGAATTGAATCTCTTAAATCTCCAACAGATTTTCAAAAAGATTTTGAATATATTTTAGCAACTGCAAGATTATTACCTAACTATGGTTTTCCTGTTGGTTTAAATATTGTAGATAAGTTTGCAAAAATTCCTAATTGGATGAGTAAGGCCTCAAGAAGATATTACGCAACTCACTTATTAAAACAAGCGATCAAAAGTAAAGATCAAAATACAATCAGTCTAGCTGTAAAAATTCTTTCACGAAAAGTTAGATCTTGGAGAAATAGACCCTTAGGAGGTATGGCAAGATAATGGATACAAAAAAATGGCAATCAATCGGTACCGTTCTAGGTGAAACTAATATAGATCACTTCTACTTTAGCTTAAAAAACTATAAAGCTAAAAAGGGTGATATCATCACTACAGAATCTAAAATTCCATCAAGTGAAGGAAATGTTATTCCAGTTACTGTTTGGGGAAAAATATCTTCTATAGAAAGTTCAAATGCATTCTTCCCAACTGAAGCTGCTCAAGAACTAACTAATGAAAATATAGACATTAGAGACACTATTTTACCCATGACAAGAGATGAGCTTATATGCAAAGTCATCATTCTTGGTTTTACATTTAAAGATAACCTAAAATTATTACCTCTTAACTACCCCGTAAGACCTGCAGCTACTGTAAGTTACCCATCTAGTGAAGATGTTGAGGCCTTATTAATCTCAGATTTAGGTTCAAAACACCCTTTATTTATCGGAAGTTTATTGGCTAGAGACGCTGTAAAAATAAGGATTGATGCGGATAATTTAGTATCTCGTCATGTATCTATCTTTGGCATGTCTGGTTCTGGAAAAACGGTAATGGTTAGAAGAATAATGGATGAGCTTTTAAAAAAGCAATATCCAATGGTTGTTCTTGATATCCATGGTGATTATTTAGGTTTCATTCAAAAACAAAAAAAATTATATCCCAATAACGAAGTTAAATTATTCTACCCTAATCTTTCAGTTAGTTCTGAAGATAAAGAAATTATCTATACTCTAATAGAAAAGCTTGGAAATTCATTAACAGATCCCCAAAAAGATTTCCTAAGCTCTCTATTGGAAAAGGTAAAATACGAGGGTGGCAGTCTATTAAAATACATCGAAATACTTGCCTATAAAGCAAGAGAGTACGCTTCAGAATCTTCAACTGCTTTTAAAAATATTAGACCTGCTTCAATGTATGTGGCTGCAAGAAGTTTAGGTCAAGTTGCTAAAAAATTAAAAAATATGGAACAAACAAATTTTAGACACAGACAAAAAATGAGTAATCTAAAATTTGAAGAGTTGCCTGATCCTGCAACAGAACCTGAAAAAATTATAGCAAAAGGCCAATTAAGTATTCTATACCTTAAAGGTTATGAAAACCTACCAGCTAGCGCTATCGTTTCTATTTTATTAGAAAACTTATTTAAACATAGACAAGAAGTAGAGGAAGAAATTCCACCTTTCTTAACTATAATTGAAGAAGCTCATAACTTCATTCCATCTAGATCGGAAAATAAAGACAATATTCCATCAGTAGAAACTATAAGAAAAGTTATTACTGAAGGAAGAAAATTTGGAACTGGCGTAATGATTATATCACAAAGACCTTCAAGGTTAGATGAAACCATTGCCTCACAATGTAATAGTCAAATTATCTTTAGAATGGTTAATCAAAAAGATCAAAGAGCAACTACCAGAGATTCTGAAACTTTAAGTGTAGATGATTCTAAACAATTACCAAATCTTGCTAATGGCCAAGGTATAATTAGTGGTCAAGTTGTTAATTTCTCATTACCTGTACAAATAAAATTTGATGCTGAATTAATCAATGATGATATTGGTAATGAAAACTTCATTACAGCAGTTGAAAATTGGGATGAAAAAGATTCAGTTAAACAAAGAAAAAAGTTTGCAAAAGATTTCTCAAACATCTCTTCAATAGATAAAAGGAGAGCAAATTGATTATCACTCCATTCACATTAAGTTTTATCTTTACAATGATGAAAGCAACAACGCTTTTGTATGGAATGTTGGTTTTCTATACTCTAGGAAAATATGGAAAAATTCCGAGACATGCTATGCATTTTGTTTGGTCATTTAGCCTAGGGGGCTGTTTATTCCTAGCTATTGGCCTTTTCTTAAACAATTACCAGTTAATAAGAGGTGGATTGTTTATCATTGGAATATTGGTCTTACTTTTAACTCATACCATTTTAACCAAGCATCAATCATTTAAAGAAAGGATCAATGAAGAAATCGATCCAAAATAAGAATACTTCTGATTGTCCAGTTTGTGGAGGTACAAAAAAAGTAAAAGTAATTATTCCTATTGCACAAATAGGTAAATATCACTTGGGTAAGCAAGTTACTGAAGAGTGCACATTCTGCTCACCAAAATACTCTAAAGAAATTTATGAACCAGAAGGAGTTACATTACAATAATGACCAAAGTACTAACAGTTGATGATGTCGAAATTGAATTTGAAAAGCAAAACCCAAATCATTCCTGTAAATGGTGCATTTATATTAGGTTGAGAAAAAAAGACAAAGAGCAAACTGTCTTAATGATACGCACTAACAATAAACCATATACTCGATTCACGTTTCATTCTGGCATTTTAGTTAATCGATCTACTGAAACTCTAAAAGATATTTTAGCCAATAGCATGAATGACATTACAGAACTTAGAGAAATTGAAAATAATGTAAACGATGAAAAAAATTAATCATAAAATAAAAAGTTTAAGCATCGAACTGGATAAAAGTATTCAGTTAAAAGATCTTAATAATGTTATTAAAAAATTTAAAAAAGACACAGATGATAAATATGAGGTTAAAATTTCTATCACTTTCTCTTTTGAAAGTGGCACTCTTATTCTTAGTCGAATAAGAAAACCCTATTTAAAACTAGTAAAAAACATAAATGAAAAAAAATAATCTCAATATCTTATTAACAAATATGTCAAAAAAATTTAATGATGCTGAATATAATCAAGCAACCTCAACTATATATGCTATTTTAAACAGTGTAACTTATGGTTATGATGATCCTCTTTCACCTCAATTTTTAAATACTGCAAAAGATATATATTCAAAATGTAGCCTTGCAAGGGCCTTAAATAAAACACCAAATAAAATTATTAACTACAAATTGATAAAAAATAACAAAGAAAACAACATTATTAATTTTTCAAATTTTAAAAAACGATGAGATTTTTTATAATTTTTATTTCATTAATCATTAGTTCATTTTTTATACTATCTTTAACTAATAAACTTGCAGCTGAAGAAGAGTGGACTATAGATAAATTTAGAACATTATCTTTTGCTCGTGTGAGCGGGGAGCAGACTCATGGTGATAATCTTAACTTTTGGATAACAGCGAGAGATAATTGTGAAAAGATATACAATACATTTACCGTTTATACTTATGAGAAACCTGGAGACTTTAAACAATTATTAAATAAGAATATTCCAATTAAGTTAAATGGTGTGGATATAACAGCATCAGTTCAAGATATAGCTCCCTTTTTAATGGGCTACCGAGTTCATCTTAGCTTAGGTTCTTATCCTATCAAGGAATATATTAAGTTTCTCAAAAAGTTTTATGATGAATTTCAAAAGTACGAAATTGAAATAGTAGATGGTATTGATTTTAAAGCTGCAAAATATTTTGATATTACTACAAATAACTGGAAATTAGATAAACTCGTTCCATCAGTATTAGAAGCAAGCAAACTTTGTAAAACAATCAACGATTTAGATAGTTAAATGTTTCGAATCTTATTACTTATTTTAATTTTGTTGCCAAAAATTTCTAACGCTGATCAAGGCTTAAAAATTTCATGTCTTAATATGAAGTCAATTTATGGTAAAAAATATGAACCATTAAAATTTACCCTAGAAGCTGTGGGTCTTCAGTATTTTGATAAAGAAAAAAATGAATTTGTAATGATTGAAGCTAATAAGTTAGATATTGGTGAAAACCAAGTAACTGCAAGATTTGCAGATTATGAATTAGGTTTTCAAATGATTATATTTGCAGGAGATACAAAGCCCACTATGACAATGTCAAAATATGATTATAAAAATAAAAAGTTCTTAGAGCATTATACTTGTGATGCAGAATCCAGCTATATAGAATAATACTGTGCAAAAATTGAAAAAAAAATTAAAGAAGAAAAATTTTTTAGCAAAAAGCCTACAACAAAAACTATATCAACAAAAAGTTGTACCTAATAAAAAAACTTATAATCGAAAAAAACAAACAAGCGTGATAAAATAATGGATAAACTGGTTATATTTAAAAGTTCATTTAAATATGAAGATTAATTATAAATAATTATGAAAAAAAAATCAGTAGAACCAAAAAATAATGGCCTTACAATGAAGCAAATGATGGGTTATTTTAAGAGATCTAAAGGAGATAATAAGATGTATTGGAAAGGTCGTACCGATGCATTTAGAGGTTCACTTAGGTATCAAGAGTGGTTAGAAATGAAGAATAAAAAAATAAAATAATGGAATTAATCTTAATACTAAAAATACTACTTATTATTGGAGCTATTGTTGCAGCTTATGCGGTACTTAGAAACCTTGATATTATTAGGATTATTTTAATTTACGTAAAAGATACTTTACTTAGAAAGTAGCTTAACTAATTTTTTAACCAGACTACTTTTTAAAGAAGATTTTGAAGCCATCATACAAGCTTCTGACTTTAAAATTTCACCATCTTTGAGAATTCTAAGGTTATTCGCTCTTAGAGTTTCACCAGATGAAGTAATATCAGTTATAATTTCAGATGACCCAGTAAAAGGGTAAGCTTCAGTTGCACCTAAACTACTAACTAATTTAAATTGCGTAACTCCTTTTGAAAACAAAAACTCTCTTGTTAAATTAGGATATTTTGTTGCCACTCTTAATCTTTTTTTCTTTTTATCTTTAAATTCAAAAGCAATTTCTTCTAAATCAGCAACTGTTTGAACATCAATCCAAGGGTCTGGAATAGCAACAACCAATGTTGCTTTACCAAAACCATAATTCTTAACAACACTTATCTTCTTTTGAATATTAAATTCACTCTCCTTTAATAAATCATACCCAGAAAAGCCAAGATCTAAAGAGCCATCTCCAAGTCTTTCAACTATCTCCCTTGCATGAAGATATAACACTTTAACATTATTTAAGTTTTTAATAGATCCTAATAAATCTCTTTCACCTCTTTCTGAAACTAAATTAAATTTATTTTTTTTAAATATCTTTAAAATATCTTTTCTAAGACGACCTTTGCTTGGAATTCCGATATTAATAATATTTTTTGTCATTAGTATTTTAAATTTAAAGCAGCTCCTACTGCTGGAACTTGTTTTTTAGATCCAAGGTCTGAAATCAGTTTGTCGTATCGCCCACCGTTGATTACGTTAATATTTTTAGATTTAGATTTAATATCAATTTTAAATACCATGCCTGTATAATATTCTAATTGACGCCCAAAAGATGCTGAAAACTCAACATTTAATTTTTGAATTTTGTTTAATGAAGTAGGGAAATATTTTTGATCTACGACTAAGTTGATTTTATTTTTTTTAAAAAAAATATTAAGTTTTTCAGCTGCTTGTCCTATTGGACAGTTAATCTTTAAAAACTCTTTAATAATTTTTGAGACGTTTTTACCTCTACTGGCCCTTCTAGGATCTTTAATCTTATTATCAAATCTCTTTAAAATTTCTTCAACTGATCGTCCAGCAACCACTGTTTGTTGTTTATCTTTTATCATTTTTTGATATCTCTTTTTATCAACCTCAACAATTGTTGGGTCTACATCGGAGTTTGTCTCCAATCTTTTTAATAAATCATTGAAGTATTCTTCTCTCCAAAAGTGTCTTGAAAGCCTTAACTTCCATCTTTTTGGGATATCTAGTTTTGAAATTAATAAATTGAAAATCTCAACGTTACCAATTTTTAAAGTTCCTGATGAATATTGTAAATTAGATAGAGATTTTAAGGCTGTATTAATAATTTCTTTATCATCTTTTTTTTCATCTTTAGAACCAATGATCTCAAAGCCAACTTGATCTCTAATGATAGAATCTCTCTTATTATTTGATTTTCTATAAGCCTGACCACTATAAAATATTTTCTCTTTTCCTTTAAGATTATTTTCTAGGTACCTTAAACATGATGCTATTGTGAGATCTGGTCTTAGGCAAAGCTCACTACCATTTTGATCAGTAAATGAAAAAATAAACTTTCTAAAATTCTCCCCAGATCGTTGAACTATATGATTAGCTTCAATTACTGAAGGTAAATCAATATATTTAAACCCTTTAGATTTAACCGACCTAAGGATTTTTTCAGATAAGTTTTTTGATTTCATTAATTAAATTTTCTTTTGGGAACGTTACTTGATTGTTTTCACCTTTAACTCCTAAAAGGTTTTTTAAAGTAATCGTATTATCTTTAAATTCATTTTCACCACAAATAACAGCTATTGGGCATTGTTTTTTATTAGCATACGTTAATTGTTTGCCTAGATTTTTCTTGCTGTCTAAAAATATTTCAGAGTTAATATTATTGTCTCGTAAAACTTTTAAAATCTCATAATAATTTTTTAAATACTTTTCATCCATTACACAAATAATGACTGGTTTTTTCTCATCAACTTCAATTTGATCAAGTTGCATCATTGCAAATAATAATCGGTCAACGCCAATACTCATTCCAGTTCCAGGTATATCAACTCCTTTAAATCTTGAAATTAATTTATTATATTGTCCACCTGAACAAATACTTCCTATATCAACTTCTTTACCTTTATTATTTGTTGCTTTAAAATTTAAATTTGTTTCAACACAAAACCCATCATAATAAGCAAGACCTCTAACAATTGTAAAGTTTGTCTTTATTTGATCTAAATAATCTCCATAACTTGCTATTTCTAACAATTCTTCTAATTCTTTAATTCCTTCTTGAGATATAGGGTTTTTTAAATTTTCTTTTAATTCTTTTAAATTTTTTACTTTTAAGAAGTTGATTATTTGTAAAGCTTGATCATCTGTTAAGTCAGCACCCTTTGTAACCGCTCCACTTGTGTCTACTCTTTCTTTTTTTAATAAATCTTCAACTCCTCTTAAACCAAAGCCAGGCTTATCTAACTTGTCTATTGCTCTCATAACCTTTATCTTTTTATCTTCAGATATTTTAAGGTCTTCAATTAAACCTTGAACAATTTTTCTATTACTAATGTTGACAACAAACTGATCTTTTTTTAAACCGCAGGCAAGAAGAGTGCTTGCAATTAAATTACAAAGTTCAGCATTAGCTTGGGCTGGGTTAACGTTACCAACTATATCAGCATCACATTGTAAAAAGCTTCTATAACGAGCATTACCTGCTTTTTCGTTTCTCCATACATCACCCATTTGATATCTTTTATAAGGTAAGGGTAATTCTTGATTGTTTTGAGCAACAAATCTAGCTAATGGACTTGATAAATCATATCTAAGAGTAATATTTTTTTCACCATCTTTAAATGAAAATACATCAGACATAGGATTGCTATCATCATCTGCAAGAAATGATCCAATATTTTCTGAAGTTTCAAATGATGGAGTTTCAAGAGCAGCAAAACCAAATTTTATAAAATTAGTTTCAATAATATTAATTAACTTTTTCTTGAGAGTTAATTTCTTGCCCCATCGATCTTCAAATCCTGAGGGTAACCCAGGAATTAGTTTATTTTCTTTATTCATTTTTTTGGTACCCGCGCTTGGAATCGAACCAAATCCTATAGTTCCACAAACTATCGTACTAACCGTTATACTACGCAGGCATTCCTTGTTTTTATATTATTTTTGTGTGGATTTAAAATTATATTATAAATAAATAGCCTACTGGCTATGGAAACAAAGTCTGTGAGTACTTTTTGAAGTCTCTCTGTATGTAATATTTATAATCATGAACAGTCTTTTAGACAATTAAGAATAATTTTCAACACCTAAATATAAAAGGACGTTAATCTTATTTTTAGTGATAAAACGCCCTTTTAGATTTTGAAGTTTAAGAACTAGTCTATTTTTTTTAAATTTACAGCTGAAGGGCCTTTCGGACCATCCTCCATCTCAAATTCTAATTTATCACCTTCGTTTAGAAAACGCATGCCTGCAGTTTTTACTGCTGATGCGTGAACGAATGCATCTTTTTCTTTATCTTCTCTTTCAATAAAGCCAAAACCTTTTTTACCGTTAAACCACTTTACTGTTCCTTTTAGTGTGCTCATTTTTTACTTATCCTTTTATTATTTATATAAAAAAATATTTTATTTTTTTTATTTTTTCAATAATTTTTTGGATTTTTAAAGGGAGGTGGTGGTGGCCCCAACTGGACTCGAACCAGTGACACACGGATTTTCAATCCGATGCTCTACCAACTGAGCTACAGGGCCCCTTATTAACCTCTAAAAGTGATACGACCTTTGGTCAAATCGTAAGGTGTCATTTCGACTTGAACCTTATCACCTTGGAGTACTCTAATTCTGTTCTTACGCAATTTGCCTGCAGCATGAGCTGTAACAATATGGCCGTTTTCTAATTTAACTCTGAACATTGCATTCGGTAATAAATCCTCAACAATTCCTGAGAACGACAGCATTTCTTGTTTTGACAAATTTATTTTCTCCTAATTCTTTTTTCTACCGACTTAGCGTGTCCCGCTAAACCCTCGTAGTTTGCAAGTGTTATAACTGATGGACCAAGGGTTTCAATCCCTTTTTTTGATAGGTTTATATATGAAATTCTTTTGTAAAATTCATTAACACTAACTCCACTTGAATATCTTGCTGAAGAATTAGTTGGTAATACGTGATTAGAGCCAACATTATAATCTGTCATTGCCATTACAGCATATTTTCCTAAACAGATAGATCCTGCATTTTTAATCTTACCCACTACTTTTTTATAATTCTTGGTATTAAGTTCTAAGTGCTCAGGGGCAATTTTATTTACTGTGTTAATAATTTTTTGGTCAGATTGCATATGAATTAAAATTCCATTATTGAATAAACTATTTTTTGCAATTGCGGCTCTAGGTAGTTCTTTTAATTGATTAACAATTTCATCATTAACTTTTTTAATAATTGATTTATCTTTTGAAATTAAAATACATTGAGCAAGATTATCGTGTTCTGCTTGACCTATTAGATCACTTGCTATCCATTCAGGATTTGAAAACTTATCACAAATAATTGTTACCTCGGAAGGGCCTGCAATCATTCCTTCAATTCCAACATCTCCAAAAACTTCTTTTTTTGCTGCAGCAACGTAAGAATTTCCAGGGCCAACAATTTTATCAACTTTTTTAATTTTCTTAGTGCCGTATGCAACAGCTGCAATAGCAGATGGTCCTCCAATTGAATAAATCTCTTTAATTTTACATTTTTTAGCAGCATATAATACAGCAGGATTTTGTTTACCTTTTTGACCTGGATTAACCATAACTAGTCTTTTCACTCCAGCAACAATTGCAGGTACTGCATTCATTAAAACGCTTGAAGGGTATGAAGCTGTTGAACCAGGCACATAAATTGCAACCGACTCAATAGGTACGTATTTATACTCTAATTTGTTTTTTAATTTATCCGTATAAGAAATGTTTTTGAATTTTTGTAATGAGTGGAATTTATAAATTCTATCATAAGCAAGATCGATTGCCTTTTTAACTTTTGGATCTAAAGACTGAATAGCTATATTTATTTGTTTTATGCTTGGGGCAATAACACTATTTTTATTAAATTTCTTTTCATACTTTAAAATAGCTTTATCTCCATTTTTCTTAACATCTTTAATAATTTTAATAACTGAAACTGAATTAAGCTGGACTTTATTTTTTCGTTTAGACAGTAATGCGTCTAAGGTTTTGTCAAAGTTTTTATTTTTACTATTTAAAATCTTAATCATTAATCAGCTTTATTTTGGTCATCTAAAGTTACTTCAATTATTTCTGTCGATAATGTAATATACGCATTGTTTGTAAACATTAAGTTTATCTCATAATTGTCATTATTTTTTAAATAATCCATCCCAATTAACTCTAATTTTTCTTCAAGATCATTTTGTTTAATATTTTTAGATTTAACTCTATCTACAAATTCAAACTTACAAATACTAGTAACCCTTTTATCTTGTTCTTCCGTTTCAACTTTCGATCTTTTTAATGATAATAAAAAAACCTTGTTTTTCTGAAGATATTTAATTTGATCAACTTTAACCTCTGCTCCAGAACAGCATGCTGAGATCACTTGTAATCCCTCATTGTCTGTAGCTATAATTTTTGATAAATATTTTTTATTCATTAATTAATTCTCTTAATTTTAGCCCCTACTTTTTTTAATTTCTTCTCTATATTTTCATAGCCCCTATCAAGGTGATATATTCTATTAATTACTGATTTTCCTTTAGCGGCAAGTGCCGCAAGAATTAAAGATACTGAGGCTCTTAAATCTGTGGCCATTAATTCTGCTGCTTCAAATTTGATATTTCCTTCTATGGTTGCTTTATTTCCGTTAATAGAAATTTTAGCTCCCATTCTATTTAACTCTGCAACGTGCATAAACCTATTTTCAAATATTTCTTCTTTAATATGCGATCTTTTATTAGCCTTACACAATAATACCATCATTTGTGCCTGCAAATCTGTTGGAAACCCTGGATAAGGGGATGTTTTAATATTTATACTTTTAATCTTTTTGCTTCCTTGAATAAGAATTTCATTTTTTCTTAAAGTAATTTTTGATCCTACTTTTTTTAAGATATTAATTTCTGTACTTATTACCTTGGGATCTATTCCAGTAATTTTCAAATTTCCTTCAATTAATGCTGCAGCTATTAAATAAGTTCCCGCCTCTATTCTATCCGGCATTACTGAATAATCTAATTCTTTAAGATTGTTCACTCCTTCAATTCTAACCGTTCTCTTTGCAGTCCACTCAATATTACAGCCCATATTAATTAGAAAATTCACTAGATCTTTAATTTCAGGTTCAATGGCACAATTTGATAATATTGTTTTTCCTTTAGCTAAACATGAGGCTATAATTAAATTTTCAGTGGCACCAACTGAAACTTTAGAAAATTTTATATTCGCACCTATTAATCCTTTGGGTGCAGTGGCGTGAACATATCCTTGGATAATTTTATATCTAACTCCAAGTTTTGATAAAGCTTGTAAATGAATATCGACAGGTCTTGTCCCTATTGCGCAGCCACCAGGTAATGAAACTTTTGCTTTACCAAATTTAGCTAGTAATGGTCCTAAAACTAATATTCCTGCTCTCATAGTTTTAACCAAACTATAAGCTGCAAAAGTTTTTGTTTGCTTAGTATTTTTGATAATTAATTTTTTTTTATTATCATCAATAACAGAACCTAATGACTTTAATAAAAGTATCATTGTCTCAATATCTTTTACTCTTGGTAAATTTGTTAAAGATATTTTTTTATTTGATAATAATGTTGCAGCTAGAATAGGAAGAGATGCATTTTTAGAACCTGAAATTCTAATGTGTCCCTTGAGCTTTGCTGCCCCAAAGACTTCCAATTTTTTCATGATTATACTTTTGGTAAAGTTACTCCAGTTTGACCCATGTATTTTCCTTTACGGTCAGCGTATGAAGTTTCAGGAGACTGATCTCCTTTTAGAAATAAAAATTGTGCAACACCTTCATTTGCATAAATTTTTGCAGGTAGTGGTGTGGTATTAGAAAACTCAAGAGTAACTGTTCCAAAAAACTCAGATTCAATTGGAGTTACATTCACTATAATCCCTGTTCTTGCATATGTGCTCTTACCAACAACAATACACATAATATCTCTTGGTATTTTAAAGACTTCAATAGTAGTTCCAAGAGCGAAAGAATTAGGAGGAATGATAATATATTCAGAGCTTTTTTTAGTTACAAAATTATCTGAACTAAACTCCTTAGGGTCAACGATAGAAGAATTAACATTATAAAATATCTTAAATTCATCTCCTACTCTTGCATCATAGCCAAATGAACTAAGTCCATAAGAAATTTTACCATCCCTGACTTGCTTATCTATAAAAGGAGAAATCATTGACTGCTCAACTGCTAACTTTCTTATAGATTTATCGGAAAGTATGGACATTATTTACTTTTCTTCTTATTTTTTTTTTGAAAAATTTTTCTTTTTTTTAAATTTTTTTTAAGAGCTAGACTTAACTTCTCATTTTTTTCTTTATCATTCATTATTTATCTGGATTAGTTAAAAAATCTAAAGTGATTGGCTTTGATGCATCTAAAGTTTTCTCTGGTTCTTCTTGAACTTTTGGTCCCTCTTTAGCTTCACGCTTTGCTTTTTTCTCTGCAAGCTTTTTTTCTCTCTTAGCTTGCTTCTCCATAAGCTTATTGCCTTTAGTAGATTTATAATCGTAATGAATGCCCATAAAATTTCCTCCGTAGGTATAAATCATTATATGAAAAAAATTAAGGCAATTTTTTGAAAAAATGATTTATTATAGAAATACTTGAATAAAATAACAAATTAGCCCCTATAGTTAAATGGCATAACATGTCCATGGTAAGGATAAATTTTAAGTTCGATTCTTGGTGGGGGCACCAGATTATTTTTTATAAAATATTTTTCTAGCAATAATTGCAGCTATTAATAAAGCTCCAAAAGCAATCATTGGGATGTAGATATCTGGTGAATATATCAAATCAATGATTCTAGGAGCTTCTAAATTTTGTTCTATAATTTTTTCAAGTCCACTTCCAATTGAAACAACTAAAAATAGTGGTGGGGTTAATCCTATTAATGTTGCCCAAAAAAAATTATTTACTCTGACATTAAAAATACAGGGCAATACATTTGATAATGCAAAAGGAATACCCCCAATAAACCTATAAAGTAAAAGATAAATAAATTCTGATTTTTTAAATTTAGCTTCTAAATTTTTAAATTTATTTAAAAACTTTTCTTTAATAATTTCTTTAAAAAAATAATTTCCAATAATGTATAAAATTGTTGCTCCAATAGTCATTCCAATTATTAGAATGAAGGTTCCAAGCCACTTACCAAAAATAAACCCTGCTAGAAGTGCAACCGGTAAACCAAATCCAGCCATAACAACCCAAACAATTGTGGCTATTAAAAATATTAGAGAAATTAAAAATAAATTAGTTTGCTTTAATCCAAAAAAATAATCTCTATTATTTTTAATAAATTCATAGCTAGTTAATTCTTCGAAGGTGAATTTTGATAAAAAAAAGTATAAAAATGATGAAACAACTAGAAGATAAAATAAACCTAAAGTTATCTTAACTTTTTTTGATTTTTCCATAATTTACTGGTCGTATTATAAAATCTTCTATTTGCTATTTATACATATAATTACTATAAAGGGCGAAATTTAAAAAAACTTAAATAAATCCTATGAAAAGAACATATCAGCCCAAAGTTGGAAAACGTCTTAAGAAGCATGGCTTCAGATCAAAGATGGCAACTAAAGGTGGGAAAAAACTTATTAAGAGAAGACGTGATAAGGGACGTAAAAACCTTACAGTGTCATCCACTCAAAAAAAGCCTCAAGGTAAATAAACCAAACTAAATGAAAAGCAAAATTGTTGCTCTTTCTAAAAACGAAGATTTCAAAAATTTACTTAAGAAGAAAAAAATCTCAAATAAATATATCACCCTTTTTTTTGGCCCTCTTGCAGATAAAGATAATAAAAAACTAAATATTAGCTTTGTAGCTAAAAAAAAACTAATCCGTGGTGCCGTAAAGAGAAATAAAGTTAAAAGAAGATTAAGAAATATAATGAATGAAGCGGTAAAAAAATTGTCAATAAACTTTAATTATTCTTACCTTGTGATTGCGAAAATGACTATGCTAAACAATGAATATGCGATAATAAAAGATACTTTATTCCAAGACATAAAAAAAATTAAGTAATGAATATTATATCAAACATTTTAATTGGCCTGATCAAATTTTATAAAATGGTTATTAGTCCCTACTTAACTCCTTCGTGTAGATATCTTCCAACTTGCTCAGAATATACAATTGAATGTTTAAGAACATATGGACTTATTAAAGGAATCTCAAAAAGCACTAAAAGAATATTTTCATGTCACCCCATTAAAATGATGGGTGGCGGAGAGGGATTTGATCCAGTAAATAAAGAATTAAAGGTTAAGAAATAATGGATACTAAAAACGTAATTGCAGCGATATCCTTATCAGCAGCGGTAATTATTTTATACTCTCTTTTTTTTCAGCCTGACCCTGCAACTATTAAACAAAATCTAGCTGAACAAAATAAAATTGAAAATAATGAAGATACTCCTAGCTTAGATAAAAATGAAAATTTTTCAAAACTTTCAAGAGCAGATGCTTTAAAAGAAAATGATAGAATTCAATTTGAAAATGAAAGTGTTATTGGGTCAATTTCTTTAAAAGGTGCCGCAATAGATGATTTAACTTTTAAAGAATATAATATTGAACTTAATAGAAATGAAAAGATAACTTTATTAAGCCCAAGAAATGTTGAAGATGGTTATTTAATTGAAAGTGGCTTTGTAAGCACTAATAAAAATATAGATATACCTGATGCTTCTACCGTCTGGGAAGTTTCTGGAAATAAAAGATTAACTAATAATAATCCTGTAAAACTAACTTGGAGTAACGCTCAAGACATTACATTTGAGAAACATATAAGTCTAGATGATCAATTTTTGTTTACTGTAAAAGAAAAAATAATTAACTCATCAGATAAATCTTATAATTTTTACTCATATGGTCAAATAATTAGAAACGAATTACCAGAAATATCTGGCTTCTATATTTTACATGAAGGGTTTTTATCTGTACTTGATGATCAATTAATTGAAGAAGATTATGACGATATTCAGGAAAAGAAGTTTACTCAAATTGCACAAGAAGGATTTGTTGCTATCTCAGATAAATTTTGGGTTACATCAGTTATACCACCAAAAGGTAAGGAGTTTAAAACAACTTTTGACTATAAAAATAAATTCAGAGCCAACTATATATCAACTAAAGGTATTGAGGTTAAAGCAAACAGTTCTATTGAAGAAAAAATTCAGATTATAGTTGCCGCTAAAAGAGTAAACGTCATTGATGGTTATGCTGAAAATTTAGATATCAATAAATTTGATCTAGCAATTGATTGGGGTTTTATGTACTTCATTACAAAGCCTTTATTTTTTGTATTAGACTACTTTTTTAAATTACTTGGAAATTACGGTTTAGCTATTATTGCTGTTACCATTTGTATTAGATTAGCTTTCTTTCCTCTTGCCAACTTTAGTTTTAAATCCATGGGAAAAATGAAGTTATTAGCACCAGAAATGGCTCGTCTGAAAGAATTGCACAAGGATGATAAAATGAAATTGCAACAAGCGATGATGGCTCTTTATAAGAAAGAAAAAGTTAATCCTATGAGTGGTTGTCTCCCTATCCTGGTTCAAATTCCAGTTTTCTTTGCGCTATATAAAGTATTATTTGTAACCATTGAAATGAGACATATGCCATTTTACGGATGGATACACGACTTGAGTGATAGAGATCCAACATCTTTGTTTAATGTTTTTGGTTTACTTCCTTGGGATCCACCTTCTTTCTTATTAATAGGTGCATGGCCGATCATTATGGGTATCACGATGTTTATACAACAAAAGCTTAACCCTACTCCACCAGATCCTATACAGGCTAAAATATTTATGTTTTTTCCAGTATTTTTAACTGTAATTCTTGCGCCATTTCCTGCAGGTCTTGTTATCTACTGGAGCTTCAACAACATCTTCACAATGATTCAACAATATATTGTTCAAAGAAAAATGACTATCAAAACAACATAAATGTCATCGTTAAAAGAAGAAGAATTAACAAACATCCTACCTAAAGACGGCCCAACAGTTGAAGAAGTAAAAAAATATTTAGAGAAATATAATGATGAATTTATTATCATTAAGTGTGGTGGCAGTGTTTTGGTTGATCCAAAATTATTTAAAATTTTTATTGAAGATGTGGTTGTTTTAAACAAGCTTGGTTTTAATCCTATAATTGTTCATGGAGGTGGAAAAAGAATTAACAGTAAACTTTCTGAAGTTAATATTAAAAGTAATTTTATTAATGGACTAAGAGTTACTGACAAAGATACCATCGAAATAGTTGAGAATGTATTAATCGAATTTAATAAAGAGATTGTTGAAGCTTTAAATAAGTTGGCTTGCAAAGCAAAAAGAATTACCTCAAAAGAAAATAATATAATTACTGTCATACAAGAAAACAAAGACCTTGGATTTGTGGGAACCCCTACTAAAATTAATAAAGCACTCTTAACTGAAACAATAAAAGCAAACGAAGTCCCTGTCGTTGCACCTTTAGGTTCAGATAAAAATAGTCAGACTTTTAATATAAATGCTGATACTGCTGCAGGTTCGATCGCAATTGAGCTAAAAGCTAGAAGATTGATGATTATTAGTGATGTTGAGGGCGTATTAGACAGTCAAAAAAAACTAATCCCTGAAATTAATTCTAAAAAAGCTAATGAATTAATTGATCAAGAAGTAATTTCTGGTGGAATGATACCTAAAATTAAGAATTGTCTAGATGTTGCGAGTAATGGGGTTAAGGCAGTTGTAATAATTGATGGAAGAAAAAATCACTCACTACTTTTTGAACTATTATCTGATAAAGGTTCGGGAACTTTAATTAGAGAATGAAAAATTTAATTGATACTAAATACTGGCTATTCGACCTGGATAACACTTTGTATTCTGGACAAACTAAGGTTTTTTCTGAAGTTGATAAAAAGATGTCTTCTTTTATTTCAAAGAAATTTAATGTCAATTTAATTAAAGCAAGAGAAATTCAAAAAGAATACTTCTATGAATATGGAACGACATTATCTGGATTAATGAATCACGACAAAATTGATCCACATGAATTTTTAGAATTTGTTCATGATATTGATATTAGCTGGCTTCCTAAAGATGAATTGTTACGAGAAGAATTAATTAAAATTAAAGAAAAAAAATATATCTTTACCAATGGTTCTCATGCGCATGTAGAAAATGTAACTAAACAACTAGGTATAGATGGGTTGTTTAATGGAGCATTTGATATTGTTGATGCTAATTTTATTCCAAAACCAAAAATTGAACCTTATAAAAAGATAGTAGAAAAATTTGATCTTGATCCAACAAAATCAATATTGATTGAAGATATTGCTCATAATTTAGAACAAGCTAAAAACTTAGGGATGAAAACTTGCTGGCTTGAGAATGATGAAGTATTTGCAAAAAAAGATGCTGATAAACCATATATTGATTATAAGATTAAGAACTTGCCTTCTTTTCTTCAAGAAATTAATATATTAAAAGCACAATAAAACTAACCTACTAACGATAAAATAAAACTATGAAAGAATTTGAAAACATTATCAATACAGCCTGGGAAAATAAAGACTCCATTAATGGTCAATCTGATAAGTCTATATTAGATGCCATCAACCAAACGATTGAACTGGTTGATAAAGGTGAGCTAAGAGTTGCTGAAAAAAATGGTAATGAGTGGGTAGTTAATCAGTGGGTTAAAAAAGCAATAATGTTAAGTTTTAGAACCCATGATATGGATTCATTGAGTGGCCCATATAGCAGTTGGTATGACAAATCTCATTTACTAAAAGGGAAAACATCAGGTTGGACTAAAGAAGATCATATAAAAGCTGGCTTTAGAATGGTTCCGAATTCTCCAGTTAGAAAAGGGTCTTTTATTGGAAAGAATGCAGTGCTTATGCCTTGCTTTGTAAATATTGGAGCTTATGTAGATGAAGGAACTATGGTGGATACTTGGGCTTCTGTAGGATCGTGTGCACAAATAGGAAAGAACTGTCACATATCAGGTGGTGCTGGAATTGGAGGTGTATTAGAACCAATGCAAGCTAACCCTACTATCATCGAAGACAACTGCTTTATTGGAGCTCGTTCAGAAATAGTTGAAGGAGTAATTGTTGGAGAAGGATCTGTATTATCTATGGGTGTATTTATTGGTCAATCTACAAAAATTATTTATCGGGAAACTGGTGAAGTAATCTATGGAAAAATTCCACCGTACTCAGTAATAGTACCTGGCAGCCTTCCAAGTAAAGATGGTAAAGGTCCTGCTTTATATTGTGCTGTAATTATTAAACAAGTTGATGAAAAAACTAGATCTAAAACTTCTATTAACGACTTATTAAGAGACTAAATGCCAACTTACAATGAAATCACATTAGCTAAAGAGCTAATAAGGTTTCCAAGCATTACACCAATTGATGCTGGGGTAATGAAATTCTTAGCTAAAAGATTAACTGCTATTGGATTTAAATGTAAGATTTTAGAGTTTAAAGATAAAAACTCTAAACCAGTTAAAAACCTATATGCAAGATTGGGTAATACTCAACCAAACTTTATGTTTGCTGGTCATTTGGATGTGGTTCCTCCAGGAAATATAAAAGATTGGACAATTAAACCTTTTAGTCCAGCTATTAAAAAAAATCATCTTATTGGTAGAGGTGCTAATGACATGAAAAGTGCAATTGCAAGCTGGGTTATTGCTGTAAATAACTTTGTATCAAATAATAAGAAAATTAATGGATCGATTAGTTTATTAATTACTGGTGATGAAGAAGGTGTTGCAATTAATGGTACTAAAAAAGTAGTTGATTACTTAAAAAAGAAAAAAGAAAAAATAGATTTTTGCTTAGTTGGTGAGCCAACAAACCCCAATAAACTTGGTGAAATGATTAAAATTGGTAGAAGAGGAAGTATCAATGCTGAATTAACTATAATTGGAACCCAAGGTCATGTTGCATATCCTCATCGTGCTAAAAATCCATCGACTTCATTGATCAAAATACTAAATGAAATAAAAGAAATAAAATTTGATAAAGGAACAAAAGACTTTCAGCCAACAAATTTAGAAGTAACTAAAATTAATATAAATAACACAGCTGATAATGTTATTCCAGGACTTGCAAGAGCTACCTTTAATATAAGATTTAATAATAAACATACATCTTCTAGCTTAAAGAATAGATTAAATAAAATTTTCAAAAAAATTACTAAAAAAAATAAATCTAATTTTAAAGTAGAATATCGTGTATCAGGTGAAGCTTTTTTAACTAAGCCCAATAAAACAACTTACATGATTCAAGATGTAATAAAAAAAATTACAAAAATTAAACCTCAATTGTCTACAACAGGTGGAACTTCAGATGCAAGATTTATTAGAAAAATTGCTCCATGTTTAGAATTTGGTTTAGTAGGTAAAACAATGCACAAAGTAGATGAGGCAGTATCTATTTCAGACTTAAAAAAATTAACAAAGATATATTCTGAAATTCTTAAAAATTACTTTTAATGATTTGCATTAAAACAGATATTCCTAAAGAGCTAAATGATATTGATGATGAATTAAAAGCTATTTATCACTCTAAAGATACAGTTTGTTTTTTTGTTTTTAAAAATAGAGAGCAACGTAATGAGTTTGTAGAAAGAACCAAAGGAATGCCAAAAGTAAAACGAGAAACTATTTACCAAGAATATCTATCTTAAATGAAAACTGGTTTAATAACCTCTAATACTTATCAAAATCATAATACGGGCGACGGTCATCCAGAGAAAATTGATAGGGTTACAGTAGTTATCGATAATTTCAAAAAATTAGATAATAAAGATTTAGTTTGGAAAAAACCTTCAAGATTTGACCGGTCACTTTTAGAAATAACTCACAATTCTGATTATATAAATTTTGTAGAAAAATCTTTTCCTGAAAAAGGATTATCTTTTTTAGATGGAGATACAATTGTCTCTCCAGGAAGTAAGGATGCCACGTCAGATGCCGTAGGTTCAATTATTACAGCTATTGATGGTGTTCAAAATAAAGATTTTAAAAACGCTTTTTGTGCCGTTAGACCTCCAGGGCATCATGCAGAGAAAAATAAAGCTATGGGTTTTTGTATCTATAACAATGTGGCTGTTGGAGCTAATTATCTCATAAATAAATACAAACTTAAAAAAATAGCAATTATTGATTTTGATGTGCATCATGGAAACGGCACTCAAGATATTTTTTATGATAATGAAAAAGTTCTATATATCTCTACTCATCAATACCCCTATTACCCAGGGTCAGGTACTAATGATGAAAAAGGAAAATATAACAACATATTAAATATTCCTTTGCCAGCAGGAACAACCTCAGAAGAATATTTAAATGCCTTTGAATTTGCACTTAAAAAAATTAAAGAATTCAAACCTGAATTCATCTTACTTTCTGCAGGGTTTGATGCCCATAAAGATGATCCATTGGCACAACTTCAATTAGACTCAAAAGACTTTTATAACATTACCAAAAGAACACTGGAGCTATCAAAACAATATTGTGATGGAAAAGTAGTGTCAATTTTAGAAGGTGGATACGATCTATTAGCACTTCAAGAAAGTACTGAGATGCATGTAAAAGCTTTACTAGAATTTAATTGATAATTTCTCAATACGCATTAAAGAACTCACAATGAAACTTTACAAAATTAAAAAATCTGACATCGATAAAAAAGGTCGTGGCCTATATGCTACAAAAGATATCAAAGAAGGTACTAGAATTATTGATTATGTTGGCAAAATTATTACTAAGAAACAAACGGAAGAATCACAAAAGTTTGATAATGCAAAGCCCATCTATTTATTTAATTTAAATAAAAAATACGACATGGATGGAGATGTTTCTTGGAATACTGCACGTTTAATAAATCACTCTTGTTCTAATAACTGCGATTATAATGGGACAGGTTTAAAGTTATGGATAGTTGCTATAAAAGATATTAAAAAAGGTGAAGAGATTACAGCTGACTATGGTTTTGGCTACGACGAAGATTACAAACAGTTTCCATGCAAATGTAAGTCAAAGAATTGTTGTGGCTATATTGTTCGATCAGAATCTAGATGGAGAATTAATAAAAAATTTAGCATTGGCCGACAAAAAACTAGTAAATAACTTTTTCCAAAAATAATCCCTCTGCTGGCGCTGGTGGTGCACAAAAAATTCTTTTTTTTGATTTAATAACAAATTCAAATTTTTTTAAATTCCATTTATTTTCAGCTAAGTATTTTAAACTACCTACCATAGATCGTACTTGTTGTTGTAAAAATGATTGTGATTTAAATTGTATTTCAATTCTTCCACCCTTTGATTTAATCTTAATAGATTTCATAGTTTTAATTGGACTTTTTGCATTACAGCTTGATGCTCTAAAAGTAGAAAAATCTTTAGTACCTAAAAGTTTTTTTGCTCCTTTTTTTATTAACTCAATATCTAATTTTTTGATGATGTGCCAACCTCTTTCTTTTTCAAGAGAAGGCTTACTTAATCTATTAAAAATTATATATTTATAAATTCTTTGTTTAGCAGAATATCTTGCATGAAATTTTATACTTCTTTTTTTAATTGCTAAAATAGAAATACCTTTATCATTTATAAAATGATTAATTGATTTTAATAACTTATCTAAATTTTGAATTTCTTTTTTGCAGTCAAAATGAGCTGACTGTTCTATAGCATGAACGCCTGCGTCTGTTCTTCCAGATCCTATTAAGACAACTTTTTCTTTTAAAAGTTTTGATAATTTGGCTTGTATTTCTTTTTGAATTGATTTTCCTTTAGATTGTATTTGCCAACCAACAAAGTTGGTTCCTATATATTCTATTAAAACTTGATATCTAAACATTTGTTAATCTTGAGCCTTTTATTATTTGAGAACCAAGAACAAATTCATTAATATTTTGAGGCTTTTTTCCTTGTCTTTGAATTTCAATAACTTTTATAGATTTTTGATCTCCACAGCCAATTTCTAATTCACTAGACATTACCTCACCTATCTCACCACTTTTAGTGCCTAATTCTGCTTTTAAAATTTTGTATCTTTCTTCTTTAAAAATAAAAAAAGCCCCAGGGCTTGGGTATAATCCATTTATTTTTCCAATAATACTTTCCGCATTATCATTCCACTGAATTTCACCCTCTGACTTTTCAATTTTGGAAGCGTAGGTTGCTTTTAAGTCGTCTTGTTCTTTAAATATTAATTTATCTTCAAGTATACTGTCTACATTTTCTATAATTTTTTCTGAAGCTAATATTGAGAGTTTATTTGATATAATTTCCGCATTATCATTATCTTTAATTTCTACTCTATAATTGTTGCAGACTGGACCAGTATCAAGTTTCTCTCCTATTCTCATGATACTAATTCCTGTTTCTTTATCTAAGTTCATAATAGATCGTTGAATAGGTGCTGCACCTCTCCACTTTGGCAGAAGGGAGGCATGAATATTGATAAAACCTTTTTTGGCAAGATTCAAAAATTCTTTGGGTATTATTTGACCGTAGGCTACGACAATTACCAAATCTAAATTTAGTTGTCTTAAATATTCGTATTCATCTTTATTTTCTTTTAAAGTTTCAGGTGTTCTACAATCTATATTAAAATCTTCTCCTGCAATTTGTATTGGTGACTTATTTATTTTTTGTCCTCTTTGTGATTTTTTTGGTGGCTGTGTGTATACAGTAGGTATTATATAATTTTTTTCATATAAAGATTTTAGGATGGGTACAGCAAATAATGGAGTGCCCATGAAGACAATTTTTTTTGTCATTTAAACAATTATTCTATTCGACTTAATTTTAGAAAGTTTTTTAATTATCATAGATTTTTTTAATTTAGATAAATAATCTATAAACAAAACTCCTTCTAAGTGATCCATTTCATGCTGAATACAAGTTGCCAATAATCCATCAGCTTTCAATAATTGTTTTTTTCCATTATAATCTAAGTATTCAACTTCACATTCATTTGGTCTTTCTATTTCAGCAAACTGATCTGGAACAGATAAACATCCCTCTTCGTATTTTGATGTTTCATTATTTTTATTTTTAATTACTGGATTAACAAAATATCTTGGTTCTTTTTTGTCTTCATCTCTACTTATATCCATCACTATAATTCTTTTTGGTACACCTATTTGAATTGCTGCAAGACCTATTCCGGGTGCTGCATACATGGTATCCAGCATATCATTCATAAGTCTTCTTTCTTCATCACCAACATTTTCAACTGGTTTAGAAACCTGTCTTAATAGTTTGTTTGGTTCTGTTAAAATTGGTTTAACTGACATAATGACTGATTATTTTAGTATAAATTTTAAACTTTTAAAGGAAGAACTTTAAAGAGTATTCTATTTCTTAGTGGATCCGCATTTAACTGGTTAAGTGTGCTTATAATAAAATATAACGTATCCTCATCAATATTATTTAAGTTGTCCTGCCCTATAACCTCAACAATTCTAAGCAATGCAGCGGCCATATCACCACTGTTAACAAATATTTGAATATCAGATGGTATTTCTGAATCTTTTATTTGGTATAAATCATTATACTTATCTAAAATCTTGATGCCATCAGACTTAAAAGCCTCAACTAAAATTATATCTTTTTTAGAAAAAAAATATTTTTTATTTTTTTTAATCTTTTTTAAGAAATCATTAACATCTTTTGTGGGATCTTTTTTTGATTTTTCTAATTTTAAATAATTTATTAATTTTGATTGATGTAAAATTTTATTATTTATCTTAATATTTGCTTGTTCCATTTCTTCATCATCTAAATTATTCTGATAAAATGTTGTAAAATTTGAAGGGACCTTATCCTCTTCTATATTGCTTAAAAAAGTTTTTAATTCTATGTTAAATGCATTCTCAATACCGTCATTCTTAAAAGAATTTTTGAGAGCATTCATTAGTTGTAACTTATTCTCAATTTCAGTAGTAATTAAAATTCCTTGATAAATTAGGGCTCTTGTCTCAATTGTTGAGAGCACTTTAGTTGATTCTTTAATATTTAATAATTGATTAATATTAAATTGAAATCTCTTATAGAGTTCAAATAATTCTTTCTCTGTATAATTTCCATCATGCGTTGCTTTTTCAATACTGGTAATTTTTTCTATATCTGTAAGCTCAATATCATTGATATTATCTAATAGATTTGAAGTTGATAAATATTTCCATATTTGTTTGGATGTAGTATTTTTGGGTTCAAATTTAAATTCTGGATTTGTTCTGTGTGATAAGTGAAAATCTAAAATTGTTTTTTCTGAAACTTCTATTGCTGGTTCTGTATTATACCCCATCAAATAATCAATTTTTTGATTAAAAAACTTATCTGCAATACCTGATTCTAATTGAAGATCTATGAGTAATTGAGCTTCATCTCTTTTATTATTATTAATTAAGCAATAAATATTATATTTAGACAAATATAAATCTTGTATCGGTTCTTTAATTTTAGAAAAAATCTCACAAGCTTTTTTAACATTTGATTGAGACAAATAATGATCTACTAAATGTTTGGTAAGTTTTGGGTGCTCATTAATAATCTCATTATTTAATAAATATTTTTCAATTAATTCAAAGTTTGAACGTTTAATAAGCCACTTTGATTTAATTTCTAAAAACTGCTCTTTTGAAATATTTATTTCTGGATAAAGTGCATTTGTTAATAATAAAACATCCAAAATCTCTGCAGCATCTCTTGAAAGTTCCAATTTATCTATTCTTTTAAAGATATTTAAAATTTGATCCCCGTTAGAATTAGACCACATATTAATATCTAAACCGTTTTCTGCAGGATCGTAAATTCCAACTAACTTTGTTTCTTTAGAAATTAAAGTTTGTGTTTCCTCTATACTTAATTCCCCTTCTTTTTGGGACTGCATTTCATAAATAGTATTCTGTTGAATATTTTTTTCTGCTTCATCTTCGATTAGGTTTGTATTTTCTTTTGGTTTTTTTTCACCTACTTCCCAGATATCCACTGGTTCTTGTGAGTTGGTTGCAAAACCAAAAAATAAAGAAAATAATATAACTAAAAAATAGTTCTTACTTAACAATTTTAAGTTTTTCATTAGGGATGATTTTTTCTATGTCTTTATTTGGATATGGAAATTCAATTTTCTCAAGTAGTACTATGGCTCCGATAAAAATAATTAGCACCAATGCTATTTTGATTAATAGACTTTTAGCACTCCCATTACTTGTGTTTTTTGAAAATTGCATATATTCTTTAATAATTTCAAATTAAGACATATTTGTGTTTTTTCAATAAAGAAAGCTTATGAATTCAAATAAAAACCTCGTTTTTTTAGGTATGATGGGGTCAGGCAAATCTTCTATAGGAGCTATGGTTTCAAAAAAATTAAATATTCCATTCATTGATATAGATAATTTAATTGAAGAACATGCTGGAATGAGTGTCTCAGAAATATTTGAAGCAAATGGTGAAGACTACTTTAGAAATTTGGAAGAAAAAATAACAATTAAATCTTTGAAACATAAAAAAGTTGTTGTTTCCTTAGGTGGGGGTGGTTTTGTTAATGATAAGATAAGAAAAGATGTTTTAACAAATCATTTTTCTTTTTGGCTTAATTGGGATGATTTAGTTTTAATTAAAAGAATTAAAGGTAGCAAAAAAAGACCCTTAGCCTCAAAGTCAACTGAACAAGAAATTAAGGCCATTATCAACAAAAGAAAAAAAATATATTCAAAGGCTAATTTTAAAATAAACTGTAATAAATTAACAAAAAGTGAAATAGTTAAAACAATAATAAAAACATATGAGCTTAATTAAATTAAAAGTTAGCGCTAACAGTCAGAAATATTCAATTATTATTGGAAATAATATCTTAAAAAAAATAAATAAATTCTTGAAAGAAAACTCTATTAATTTTGATCAATGTCTTCTTGTAATTGACAAGAATGTTCCGAAAAATTTAATAAAAGATGCTTTAAAATCTTTACTAAAAGGATCTGCTACAGTTCATTATTTTAATGCAAGCGAAAAAAACAAAAATCTAAAAAGTGTCAATGAAATCACATCAATTCTTTTAAAAAAAAATTTTAATAGAAATGATTGTTTGATTTCTATTGGTGGGGGTATTACTGGTGATGTGTCAGGCTTTGCAGCTAGTACTTTTAAACGTGGCTTAAAGTTTGTTAATATACCAACTACACTACTTTCACAGGTTGACTCATCTATTGGAGGCAAAACAGGTGTAAACACCAAATATGGTAAAAACTTAATTGGCTCATTTTATCAACCCAGTCTAGTTGTATCAGATATTAATTTTTTAAACTCTTTGCCAAAAAGAGAAGTTGTGTGTGGGTATGGTGAAATTTTAAAACACTCTCTTATTGATGATAAAAAGTTTTTTAATTTTTTAAATAAGAATGGAGAAAAAATTTTAAAATTAAAAAGTCCCTTTATACAAAAAGCTATTCATCAAAGCTGCTTGATTAAAAAAAAGGTAGTTGAAACTGACGAAAAAGAATTAGGTATGAGAAAAATACTAAATTTTGGACACACCTTTGCTCATGCTTTTGAGGCAACACTAAGTTATTCAGCCAAACTAAATCATGGTGAGGCGGTTATCCTTGGCATTAAAACTGCTGCAAAATTTAGCTTATTAAATAAAATTTTGAATAAAAAAGAATTTGAATTAATTAACAACCATTTAACTAATCTAAATCTTCCAAGAAATATTAATAAGTTTTTTTCATTAAAGGATTTAAATACACTTTTATTTTTTATGAAAAAAGATAAGAAAAATAATACAAGGAAAATTAATCTAGTTCTGCTTAAAAAGGTAGGTTCCCCAGTTTACAAATTACAATTTAATGAAAAAACTATTAATCTTTTTTTAAAAAAAGAATTAACTAAGTAATATTTGAATGGAATGTATGTGTTCTTTCAATTCAACATCTAAAATATTATAGATTTTCTTGGTTGATTCTATTTTACTTAATTTTTTCAGCTCTTCAGATTTAATAATTAGTTTTAAATGAAACATTCCTTCTTGATTTCCTTTGTGATTTTTATGTAAAAAACTTTTATCTTCTATTTTAAAATCTTGCATAACAATTTCTGCTTCAATTTTACTTTTAACAATTACAATTAATTCGTTTATATTCATAAATAATAATTTATTACTATACAGTATGAAAAATATTTGTGATTGGAATAATTGCTTTGATACTGGTGAATATAAGGCGCCAATTGAGAAAGATAATAGCAAACGCTACAGGCTGCTTTGCTTAACTCATGTTAAAGAATTCAATAAAAATTGGAATTATTTTAAAGGAATGGATGATGAACAAGTATTTGATTTTTTAAAGTCTGATATGACCTGGCACAAACCCACTCAGAGCTTTAGCTCTTCAGATAACTTTTTTAAAGTTCTATGGAACAATACTTTAAAAGATGAGTTTGATAAAACCAAACTTAGAGGTGAATATAACCATATGAATCAATTCAAATTTGATGCAAATGATATTAAAGCTTTTAGTATTCTGGGTGTTTCAGTTGGTCAAAAATGGGAAAAAATACAAGATCAGTTCAAAACTCTTGTCAAAAAATTTCACCCTGATATTAATTTGGGAAATAAAGAATACGAAGAAAAACTTAAATTAATTACTTTGGCTTACACTCAGCTAAAAAATACTTATAAGGAAAAAATTGACACCTAATTTAAATATACAGCCAGACATTAAGATGTCTTTAAAACAAAGTTTTGGAATTGATTCAGATATGGAAGTTGACGCTTTCTCAAAAAGAAGTGAATACGTTCCTGAAATAGATAAAAATTATAAATTTGATAGAGATACTACTCTTGCTATCATATCAGGCTTTGCGTTTAATAAACGTGTCTTGGTTCAGGGTTATCATGGTACAGGAAAGTCTACTCACATTGAACAAATTGCAGCTAGATTAAACTGGCCTTGTATTAGAGTAAATTTAGACAGTCATGTAAGTAGGATTGATCTTATTGGAAAAGATGCAATTGTTGTAAAAGATGGCAAACAAATTACAGAGTTTAAAGAAGGTATTTTACCTTGGTCTATTCAAAACCCTGTTGCACTTGTTTTTGATGAGTATGATGCAGGAAGACCAGATGTGATGTTTGTTATCCAAAGGGTATTAGAAGCCGAAGGAAATTTCACTCTTTTAGATAAAAATAAAGTTATAAAACAAAACAAATTTTTTAGATTATTTGCAACTTCAAATACAGTTGGTTTAGGGGATACAACAGGATTGTACCATGGTACCCAGCAAATAAACCAAGGACAAATGGATAGATGGAATATCGTAACATCTTTAAACTATCTTAGTCTCGATAGAGAAATGGAAATCGTTCTTGCTAAAAATAAAAATTTAAACAATCCAAAAGGTAAAGAAAAAGTATCCAACATGATTAAGGTTGCATCTTTGACTAGAAAAGGCTTTATAGCTGGAGATATATCAACGGTAATGAGTCCAAGGACGGTACTTCATTGGGCTGAAAACGCTGAAATTTTCAAAGACACAGGTTATGCTTTTAGAGTTACTTTTTTAAATAAATGTGACGATATAGAGAAAAATACAATAGCTGAATATTATCAGAGATGTTTTGGGGAAGAGTTGCCAGAGTCGATGGTTAATATTCAGATCTAAATGAGCTCAAAAGAAGATAATTTTAAAGAGCAATTTAAACAAGCATTAATTTCTACTGCTAAAGTAATTTCTGAAGATTATAAACTAGATGTTAAAAAATTAGATAAGGATTTAAGCAATAAAAAAACTGATTTTTTTGATATAACCAATTTATCAAATAAAAATGATTTTGTTAGACTAAGAGCAGAAACTGATTCTGGCGCCTTAAAGAAAAAATTTTCGAATAAAGAAATATTTAATAAAAACCTGCCTAATAATCCCTCTTGTAAATCTTTATATAATATTGCTGAAAAAATCAGGTATGAACTTCTTGGAGGCAAAATGCTTAAAGGAGTTGGAAAAAATTTAAGTGAAAATTATAATCAAAAAATACTTTCTAATCGTAAAGAACAATTAAAAAATAAGGAAGATGTTCCTGTGACTGAAGCTTTTGAGCTATATATGTTAAATAAATTCTTAAAATTAAAGCTCAATGATGTGTCTACAAAAATGTTAAATTTTTGGAAGAAAGAGTTTGACGAATCTATTGATAAACATTTTGATTTTTTAAATAAAAATTTGGAAGATCAAAATAATTATAGTTTAAAATTTTCAGAAATTTTAGAGAATATGGATGTCTTTGCTTCAAATAATGAGGAAAATAATGATGAAAACAATGAACAAGAAAATGAGCAAGACAATAGATCAGAGAACGATAATAATAGTCAGTCTGATGACAAAGAGGAAGAAAGCAAACAAGATGATAGCCAGACTAGCCTAGATGCTGGTTTTGATCTAAGCGACCAGCAGATGGAGGAACAATTAGAGGATTCAGATTCTTTGAAAGAGAGTGTAGAAAATGTTTTACAAAAAACAAATATTAATAATATTGATCAAGATTATAAGGTGTTCACCACAGAATTTGATGAAATTGCAAAAGCAGAGATATTAGAAGATATAAAAGAAACGCAAAAATTAAGAAAAAATTTAGACCAACAGCTTGTCGGGTTTCAAGATTTAATTACTAAGCTTGCTAACAAACTACAAAGACAGCTCCTTGCAAAACAAAATAGAGCATGGGAGTTTGATTTAGAAGAAGGTTTGTTAGATAGCTCAAAATTAACTAGAATAATTATGGATCCTTATAATTCTTTATCTTTTATGAAAGAAAAAGATCTTGATTTTAAAGATACAATCGTAACCCTGTTAATAGACAATTCTGGTTCCATGAGAGGTCGACCAATAACAATTGCTGCACTTTGTGCTGATATATTATCTAGAACCTTAGAAAGATGCTCAGTAAAAGTAGAGGTTTTAGGATTTACCACAAAAAATTGGAAAGGTGGTAAGAGCAGAGAGGCTTGGGCTAAAAATGATAAACCCAAAAATCCTGGAAGATTAAATGATTTAAGACATATAATTTATAAAGGTGCTGACACACAGTGGAGGCAGGCTAAAAATAATATAGGTTTAATGCTTAAAGAAGGATTATTGAAAGAAAATATTGATGGGGAGGCTATTTCGTGGGCCTATAATAGAATTAAAAAAAGAAAAGAAGAAAGAAAAATACTCATGGTTATTTCAGATGGTGCACCAGTAGATGACTCAACATTATCAGTTAATTCAGGAGATTTTTTAGAGAAACATTTAAAGAAGATGGTTAAATTTATAGAAACAAAGAGTGACGTTGAAATTTTAGCTATCGGTATTGGGCATGATGTTTCTAGGTATTACGATAAAGCTATCAAAATAACAGATGTGCATGAACTTGGAGATGTTATGGTTTCTCAGTTGAGTGGCTTATTTGAAAATAAAAAGAAACTACATTAAAGCTTTAAAAGATCTTGATTTTTCCATTTGATGCTGACTTCAGCCCCACCTCTTGTTTTGGAATTTCTACATAAAATATTTGCATAATTTTTTTCAAGTAGAGTTTTGCCTATAAAAATTCCAAGACCTAATCCTGATTTTGATTTTATTGAAGATTTAACAGATTTAATATAAGGCTCTCCAATTTTACTCAAAACATCTTTTGGATATCCCTCTCCATCATCTTCAATTATAAGTTCTGTTAAATCATTATCACTTTTTATATTGATAAAAATTTTATTTGTTGAAAACTTATTTGCATTACCAATAAAGTTTCTTAATCCATAAACAATTTCTATTGATTTGGTTATATTAAGTGGATTTAAATTTTGATCATAATTAACAATAAAATTTTTCCTACTTGTTTCTTGGAATGATTTGATTATTTCATCTACATAGTCTGATATTGTTAAATCACCATCAATAAAATTATCTTCAATAACAGGGTTTAATGTTAATTTTTTTAAAATCTCACTACATCTATCTAATTGACTAGACAATAACTCAATATCTTTTCTAATATCTTCATTATCCTTAAATTGTTCCAGTAAATCAGTAGAGATAATTTTCATTGTTGAAAATGGTGTGCCCAATGAGTGTGCGGCAGCAGCGGCTTGTCCACCTAACGACAATAATTCATGTTCCTTGGACATAATTTCTTCCATTTTATTTAGTGCCTCTTTTTTTATTCTAGATTCTGATCCAAAGGTTGAAGCAAAATAATTCAAAAAAAGTAAAGCAATAATTAACGCTATTGGAATAGAATAATAATAATAGCTATCTACATGAAAATGTTCGCTAACTGGATAGGGTAATGGTTGATTAAAAAAGGTAAGAAAAATAGTTACTAAAACTGTTATGCTAACTAACAATAGATTACTTTTAAAACCTAAATTAGACGATGAAAATATAGCTGGGATAATCAAAAAAATTGAAAAAGGATTTATAATTCCACCTGTTAAATAAATCAAACAACTCAGTTGTAAAGTATCAATAAATAAAAAAAGAAATGCTGTTTTATCTAATAGTTGAGTGTTCTTATTGATGTAGATTAAATAAAGATTACTTAATATTCCGATTAGAATTGTTAAATTTGTTAAAATTAGATCAAATCTAAAATCAAAAACAAAATAAATAAGGTTAACTGTTATAAGTTGACCAATAATAGCAATCCATCTTAGATTGATGTAAGTCGATTTTTTTAATGAAAAATATTTTGAAGTTTCAAAAAACTTCATTATTAAATATCTAGATTTTGAACATTAATTGCATTTGAAACAATAAAATCTTTTCTTAAAGCAACATCGTTACCCATTAATGTATGTATTAAATTTTGATCTTTTTTTGTATCTTTTGAGTATTGTACTTGTAATAGATTTCTTGTTTCAGGGTCTAACGTAGTGTTCCATAGCTCTTCTGGGTTCATTTCGCCCAATCCCTTAAACCTTTGAATACTCATTCTAGATTTTTCATCTTCATAAGCCTTGGTAAATTCTTTTGTTCCTTTTTTAATTTTTTGTAATTCTTTGTTATTTTTTAAAATATAATCTTCTAACTCTTTTTCATCTTTTATATAAATTCCTTTTGTTCCTTTATTGATTTTGAATAAAGGTGGCTGTGCAAGATAAACATGTCCATTTTCAATTAGTTTATTAAATGGTTTGTTGTTAAAGAATGTTAGTAACAGTGCTCGTATATGAGAACCATCAACATCAGCATCGGTCATGATAATAATTTTTCCATATCTTAAATCTTTTAAATCAATATCTTCAACTTTTGGATCAAGACCAAGTGCATTAATTAAGGTCACAACCTCATTAGATGACATCATTTTTGCTAAAGATTTTGTTCTATGTTCGCTTCCATCTTTATTGCTATTCTTTTTAAGAACAATTTCTTCCACATAAGTATTAAGAATTTTACCTCTAAGGGGTAAAACGGCTTGATTTGATCTATTTCTTCCCTGTTTAGCAGAACCACCGGCAGAATCTCCCTCAACTATAAATAATTCTGTTCCTTCTTGTTTGCCTATTTGACAATCTGCTAATTTTCCGGGCAATCCACTTAATTCTAAGGCACCTTTACGTCTAACATTCTCTCTAGCTTTTCTAGCAACATCTCTTGCTAGAGCTGCCTGCATTACTTTAGCTAAAATAATCTTTGATAAAGTTGGATTTTGATCAAACCATATTGAAAGTTTTTCACTAACAATGCTTTCCACAATCATTCTAACTTCTGATGAAACAAGCTTATCTTTTGTTTGAGAAGAAAATTTAGGATCAGGTATTTTTGCTGAAATTACACATGTAAGACCTTCTTTAATATCATCTCCTGAAATAGTTAATTTGTTTTTTTTTAATAAATTATGTTCTGTAGCATATTTATTAATTACTCTAGTAAGTGCACTTCTAAATCCTAGCAAATGAGTACCACCATCTTTTTGATAAATATTATTTGTATATGGATAGATATCTTCTCCATAGCTTGCATTCCACTTTAAGGAACATTCAATTTCAATATTGTCTTTTTTTCCTTCAATATAAATAGGCTTCTTAAATAAATCATTACCTGTTTTATTTACAAGTTTCTCTCTTTTTTCATCTAAAAAATCAACAAACTCTAAAACTCCACCATCGAATTTAAATACAATTATTTTTTCTTTTTTTTGATTTAAGTCATTAACAGTTATTTTTATTCCCTTGTTCAAAAATGCAAGTTCACGCATTCTTTTAATAATTATATTTGGAGTAAATTTAATTGAAGAGAATATTTCTTTTGATGGTAAAAATGTTATTTGTGTTCCAGTTTCTTTTGATTTTCCTATAACTTTAAGAGGTGCTTTTGAGGCTCCATCTTTAAATTCTATAAAATATCTATTTCCATCTCTATCTATTTCTAACTTTAATTTTTCTGATAATGCATTTACAACTGAAACTCCAACACCATGTAAGCCACCTGATACTTTATATGAATCGTGATCAAATTTTCCTCCAGCATGAAGCTGAGTCATAATGACTTCTGCAGCAGACATTTTTTCACCCTTATGCATATCAACAGGTATTCCCCTACCATCATCTCTAACTGTAATAGTTCCATCAGAGTTTATCTTAACATCTATATTTTTACAGTGTCCTGCTAAAGCTTCATCTATTGAGTTATCTACAACTTCATAGACCATATGATGCAATCCTGTTCCATCGTCGGTATCACCAATATACATTCCAGGTCTTTTTCTAACAGCTTCAAGACCTTTTAAAACTTTGATGGAATCTGCTTGATATGTTGAGTTGTTTTTCATATTTTTGTATTGGAAAATTAAATAATTATAACATTTTTATAAAAAAAAGAGGGAAATTAATTAGACTAATCGACAAAAAATGCATCAATAAGTCCCTTTTTTAAATGGTTTTTTAATTTTTTGGCGGAGAGACAGGGATTCGAACCCTGGGTACCTTTAACAGTACACACACTTTCCAAGCGTGCGCTTTAAACCGCTCAGCCATCTCTCCAGCTACTGGTCTTTATTAATTTTAAGCACTCCTATAAATGCTTCTTGTGGTATTTCAACTTTTCCAAACTGTTTTCCTCTAGCTTTTCCTTTTTTCTGCTTATCTAATAGTTTTCTTTTTCTATCTCTAGCACCACCACCATGAATTTTTGTTAAAACATCTTTTTTAAAACCCTTAATAGTTTCTCTTGCTATAATCTTTCCTCCAATTGCTGCCTGAACTGGAATCATAAAATTGTGTCGTGGGATTAAATCTCTTAATTTTTCACAAACTTCTCTTCCAACCGTTTGTGCAAAATCTTTATGAACCATCATTGATAGAGCGTCTACTGGCTCAGCATTAACAAGTATTCCTAATTTTACTAAATCTCCTTCTCTATGGCCTATAATTTCATAATCAAAACTTGCATAACCACTAGTCATTGATTTAAGTCTATCATTAAAATCAAAAACAACTTCATTTAGAGGAATTTCATAATTTAAAACCGCTCTATTACCTGAATAACTTAAGTTTGTTTGTACTCCTCTTTTATCTTGGCAAACCTTTATGATTGCTCCTAAATATTGATCTGGTGTAATTATTGTTGCTTTAATCCAAGGCTCTTCAATAAATTTGATTAGAGTAGGCTCTGGTAAACTTGAAGGGTTTTGTAACTCTATTATTTCCCCTTTGTTCATATGAACTTTATAAACAACCCCTGGTGTTGTTGTTAATAAATTAATATCAAATTCTCTTTCTAATCTTTCGGTTATAATTTCTAAATGCAAGAGACCTAAAAAACCACATCTAAAACCAAGACCTAACGCAGATGAAGATTCTGCCTCATATGAAAAACTAGCATCATTTAATTGAAGTTTACCTAAACCATCTTTTAATTTTTGATATTCAGAACTATCCACAGGAAACAATCCACAAAATACAACTGGCTTACTTGGTTTAAATCCAGGAAGAGCCTCTTGAAGTGGTTTGATTGCATCGCAAATAGTATCTCCAACTTTTGTTTCTGATAAAATTTTTATTCCTGTGGTTATAAAACCAATTTCTCCTGCATTTAATTCACTAATATCAGTTGCTTTTGGAGTAAATACACCTACTTTTTCAATTATATATTCTTGGTTAGTAGACATCATTTTGATTTTCATATTTTTAGAAATTTTTCCGTTAATAACTCTAACTAAAATAACCACCCCTAAATAAGTGTCGTACCAACTATCAACTAATAAACATTTTAAATCCGCATCTTTTTCTCCTTCTGGAGCTGGTAATGACACAATAATTTGTTCTAGGATATCTTCTATTCCTTCACCAGTTTTTCCAGAGCAAGGTATGGCATTTTCAGTATCAATACCAATGACCTCTTCTATTTGTGTCTTTGTTTTTTCCAAGTCTGATGCTGGTAAATCAACTTTATTTAGTACAGGTACTATTTCATGTTTTGTGTCTAAAGCTTGATAAACGTTAGCTAATGTTTGAGCTTCTACTCCTTGGGTGCTGTCAACAATTAAAATAGATCCTTCACATGCATACAGAGATCTACTAACTTCATAACTAAAATCTACGTGTCCAGGAGTATCAATAATATTTAGAATGTACTTTTTGCCATCTTTTGCTTTATAATTAAGTTTAACAGTTTGAGCTTTAATAGTTATTCCTCTTTCTCTCTCAATATCCATTGAGTCTAGAACTTGTGCCTTCATTTCTCTTTCAGTTAAACCACCACAACTATGAATTATTCGATCTGCTATTGTTGATTTACCGTGATCAATATGCGCAATGATTGCAAAGTTTCTGATGTGATCAATTTTTGTCATTATTATGATCTAATCTTAGCACCAGTTTTAGATTCAACAGCAGAAATAATAAGTTGATTAATTTTGTTTAAATCATCTTCAGTCAATGTTTTCTCTAAAGATTGAATAATTACATTTAATGCAATTGATTTTTTACCTTCTGGAATATTGGTTCCTTCATAAACATCGAATACTTTGACAGATTTTATTAACTCTTTATTTACATTAGATATAGTTTCAATTAATTCTTGAACTTTAAAATTTTTATCTAAAACAAAAGCAAAATCTCTTTCTGACTTTTGAAAATCTGAATATTTATACTGAGTTTTTTGATCTTTTAATGATTTTTTAGGCTGTTTTAAATTATCTAGAAATATTTCAAAACCTACTAATGTTTCAACCTTAATATCTAATTTTTTTAATATACCTGGATGAATATCGCCAAAAAAAGCTACTACTTTTTCTTTACCTTTGTTAAGAAATATTCTTCCTGATTTTCCAGGGTGGTAATAGCTTGGTGTTTCATCATCAATATAGAGCTTATCTTTATTATAACCTGCTTCAACTAAACTTTTGATGACATCACTTTTAACATCAAACACATCTACTAATCTTTCTTTTTCTAACCAGCTCTGTCTAGCCAATTTTCCTGATCTTAATCCAGTAGCTACAGTCTGTTGATCGCCTGGCTCAGATCCTAAAAAAGTTGGACCTATTTCAAAAAATGATAAATCTTTAAATCCTCTTCCTAAATTCTTATTCAAATGGATAATCAAATTAGAAAAAATTGAACTTCGCAAAACGTTCAAATCAGAACTTATAGGATTAATTATTTGAATTTCTTTGTTATTTTCAATGAATAGCTGATTAATTTTGCTATCAGTAAAAGACCATGTGATAGCCTCAAAATAGCCTTTAGAAGCAATAGATCTTTGCAAAAAATGAAATAACTTTTGTTTTAAATTTAATGTTTGTTTTTTTCTAACTTTTTCAGGTTCAATAATTTTAATTTGATCATAGCCCTTAATCCTTACAAGTTCTTCTACCACATCAACTTCTTGTGAAACATCTGGTCTCCAAGAGGGTATAACAAGATCAAGCAATCCTTTGCTTTCTTTTATTTCAAATCCTAAGTTATCTAAGATTTTTATCATTTCTTTTGTATCAATATTAAACCCAGTAATTTTTTCAAACAAAGAAGGATTAAATTTTAATGATTTTTTCTTAACATCTTCAATTTTTTGAATATCGAATTCACTAACTACACCACCACATATTTCTTGTATTAAGTTAGCTGCTCTTTCAAGTCCCTGTTCAATTGATAATGGATCAATACCTCTTTCAAATCTAAATTTTGCATCTGTGTCTATATTTAAGATTTTAGATGATTTTCTGATTGATCGTGGGCTAAAGTAAGCAGACTCAATTAATATATTTTTAGTATTCAGCGCAGTTCCAGTTCTTGTGCCTCCTATTATACCACCAAGACCTACCACACCTGACGCATCTGATATGACACACATCTCATCCTCTAATTTATACTCCTTATTATCTAGTGCTTCGAATGTTTCATTTTTTTTAGAATTTCTTACAACTATTCCTTTATCTATTTTATCAATATCGTAGACATGAAGCGGTCTATTCAAATCAAACATTACATAATTTGTAATATCAACTATTGCCGAAATAGGTTTTTGACCTAAAGAAATTATTTTGTCTTTTAACCACTCAGGACTTTCGGTATTCTTTACCCCTTTAATTAAACAACTACCAAAGGATATGCATGCTTGATTTTTTTCATTTTCAATTTTTACACTAATTGTTTGTTTATTCTTTTTATCAAGTTTTTTTTCTTTTTGATTTATTAATATTCCTGCACCTGCAGCAGCTAAATCTCTTGCTATCCCTCTAACCCCTAAGCAATCTGCTCTATTTGGTGTAATAGAAATATCAATTACATTTAAATTTTTTTTTGGAAAATAATTTTCTCCTACTTTCTTATTATATTTTTCTGGCAAAAGCTCTGTTATGCCATCACTTTCGTTTGATAGATTAAGCTCAGATTCTGAACAAAGCATTCCATATGAAGTTACACCTCTTATTTTACTTACTACCAGTTTCATTTGATTTTTTGGAACCACAGCACCTGGAGGAGCATAAATTGTTAATAAACCCTCTTTAGCATTTGGAGCTCCACAAACAACTTTTACTGATTCGCCTGAACCAATATCAACATCACATACTCTAAGCCTATCTGCATCAGGATGCTTTTCAGCCTTCAAAATTTTGGCAATTACAAATTCATCTAGCTCTCCTGATTGACTATCAACACCCTCTACTTCTAAACCAATATCTGTAAGTTTATCAATAATCTGATTTTCATTAAGCTTGGTATCTAAATGGTCTTTAAGCCATGCTGTAGTAATCTTCATCGGCTTAAGCCTCTATAGTTTGTTGGAACATCTATTGGATCAAATCCAAAATGATTTAACCACCTATAGTCACAATCAAAAAAAGCTCTTAAATCATTAATGCCATATTTTAACATTGCGAGCCTATCTATTCCTATTCCAAATGCATAACCTTGGAATTCATCAGGATTTACTTTAACATTCTTTAAAACATTGGGATGAACCATTCCACAGCCTAAAACTTCTAGCCATTTATCACCTTCCCCAATTACTATTTTTCCATCTTTTATTTCATAACCTATATCAACTTCTGCAGATGGCTCTGTAAACGGGAAATGACTAGGTCTAAATCTCATTTTAATTTTATCAACCTCAAAAAACTCTTTAATAAAATAATTTAAGCATCCTTTTAAATGCCCCATATTAATATTTTTATCAATATGTAGCCCTTCAACTTGATGAAACATTGGTGTATGAGTTTGATCACTGTCAGATCTATATGTTCTTCCAGGTGCTATTATTTTAAAAGGTGGTTTATCATTAAGCATTGTTCTAATTTGAACTGGAGAAGTATGTGTTCTTAAAAGAAGTTCTTTTGCATCATCTAGATAAAAAGTATCATGCATGTCTCTTGCAGGATGGTTATCAGGTGTATTTAATGCAGTAAAATTATTATATTCATTTTCAACATCCGGTCCTTCTTCTACACTAAAACCAATTTCTGAAAAGATTGAAGAAATTTCATCTATGACTTGAGATACAGGATGAATTTTTCCCTGAACGAAAGGTCTCTCTGGTAAAGTTATATCTATTTTTTCTTTTTCTAACTTTTTATTAATCTCTTTTGTTTCAATATCACTAATTTTTGTAGTAATTAAATTTTCAAGTTCACTTTTGACTAAGTTTAAATCTGATGCAAATTTTTTTCTTTCTTCTTCTGCTAATTTTCCAAGCTGTTTAAATTGTGAGCTGATTAACCCAGTTTTACCAAATAGTTCGGTTTTAATTTGATTAACTTGATTTAAATCTAAATTTTCTTTTAACTTAAAAAGAAATTCATCTTTTATTTTTTTAATATCAGACATATTGAGAGATTATTTCTTCACCGAAGAAAAACAATAGTGAAGATTAATTTAGTGCCGATTGAGCTTTTTGAACGATCGTTTTAAAGGCTTCTGGGCTATCGTATGCTATTTCAGCTAGTATTTTTCTATCTAACTTAATTCCACATTTATTTAAGCCATTAATAAATTTTGAATACGTTATTCCTTCAGTTCTAACACCTGCATTGATCCTTTGTATCCATAAAGATTTGAACTCTCTTTTTTTAGTTCTACGGTCTCTGTAAGCATATTGCATAGCTTTTTCCATAGCTTGCTTTGCAACTCTTATAGTATTTTTTCTTCTACCCCACTGACCTTTGACAGCTTTTAAAACTTTTTTATGTTTAGCGTGACTTGTTACACCTCTTTTTACTCTAGCCATTTTATCCTCTTAAACTGTAAGGCATGTATGATTTAACTATTTTGCCATCTTGTTTTGACATAGCAGTCGTGCCTCTTAATTTTCTAATTTGTGAATTTGTTCTTTTTATCATGCCATGTCTCTTTCCAGCTTGAGCCATCATAACCTTACCTGTAGCTGAGATCTTAAATCTTTTCTTTGCTGAACTTTTAGTTTTTAATTTTGGCATAATTCTGCGGTCTTATACAAATATTGGAATGGATTTACAACCTCTATTAAGCCTTATAAAGGCTGAATAACCATGATCATTTGCTTCCCATCAAACTTTGGGTGTAATTCAACTTTGCCAATATCTTGCATATCAGCTTTTATTTTATCCATTAATTCTCTACCTAAGTGTGAGTGCTGAAGCTCCCTACCCTTAAATCGTATTGTAAATTTTACCTTGTCACCTTTTCCAATAAATTTTTTGGCATTTTTAACCTTAAAATCATAATCATGAGTTTCAGTAACTGGTCTCATTTTAATTTCTTTTAATAAAACAATTTTTTGTTTCTTTTTAGCAACATTTGCTTTTTTTTGAGCATCATATTTAAATTTACCCATATCAATAATTTTACATACAGGTGGTTTTGCGTTTGGAGCTATTTCAATTAAATCCAATCCTTGCTCTTTAGCCATTGATATGGCTTCATTTGTATTTATGATTCCTATATTTTCACCATCACTTCCTATTACTTGGACCTCGGGTGAAGAAATTCTATTGTTAGATCTTGGACCTTTATCTTTAGTTCTTCTTTGAAAATAATTTTGTTTAAAATCTGCCACTTAGTTTGAGGGTGCTTTGTTTAAAGCTGAGAAAGTTTTTAAGAATAAGTTTAATTCCATATTTTCTTGTTTGTTCGTATCCAATCTTCTAATCGTTACTGAGTTACTGTCAACTTCTTTTTTTCCACAAATCAATAAAAGTGGTATTTTTGATAGTGAATGTTCTCTAATTTTATAATTCAAGTTATGGTTTTTTAAATCTACCTCAGAGCTTATGCCCACATTATTAATCTTTTCATTCACTTCTTTTGCATAAGAATCAAACTCTTCTGAAATTGGGATTACAACAGCTTGTAAAGGAGCTATCCAAAATGGAAATTTACCTGCATAATTTTCTATAAGGATTCCAATAAATCTTTCTAATGACCCAAATAACGCCCTATGAAGCATTACTGGAATTTTTTTAGTTCCATCTTTATCAATAAAAGAAGCATCTAGTCTTCCTGGTAAATTAAGATCTACCTGTAAAGTTCCACATTGCCAATCTCTACCAATGGCATCTCTTAAAACAAATTCAATTTTTGGACCATAGAATGCTCCCTCTCCTTTATTAATTGTGTATTCAAGCTTTGAAGCTTTAACTGCATCTAACAAAGCTTTTTCGGCCTTGTCCCAAACATTATCATCACCAACTCTTAAATCTGGTCTATCTGAATATTTTAATATTACATCTTCAAATCCAAGATCTTTATAAATATCTAAAATCAAATTTGTAACAATCAAGCACTCAGATGTAATTTGATCTTCTGTGCAAAAAATATGAGCATCATCTTGTGTAAAGGCTCTAACTCTTAACAGCCCATGTAAAGCGCCTGAAGGCTCATACCTATGTACTTTTCCAAATTCTGAAATTCTTAAAGGAAGATCTCGGTAACTTTTTAATCCTTGATTAAAAACTTGTACGTGACCTGGACAGTTCATTGGTTTTATTGCAAATATTTTTTCATCTGGTGTTTGAGAGGTATACATATGCTCTCCATATTTTTCCCAGTGGCCAGATTTTTCCCAAAGAGATCTATCTAAAATTTCAGGAGTATTCACTTCTTTATAGCCAGCTTTCTCCTGTCTAGCTCTCATATATGCAACTAATTTTTGAAATAACTTCCAACCTTTTTCATGCCAAAATACTGATCCTGGACTTTCTTCTCTAAAGTGAAATAAATCCATTTCTTTTCCAAGTTTTCTGTGGTCTCTTTTTTCTGCTTCTTCTATTCTTTTTAAATATTCATCTAAATCTTTTTGTGATGCCCAACTTGTTCCATATATTCTTTGCAACATTTCATTATTTGAGTCGCCTCTCCAATAAGCTCCTGACACCTTTGTTAATTTAAAGTATTTACCAATTTTTCCAGTTGAAGACAGATGAGGACCTCTGCATAAATCATGCCAGTCTCCATGAAAATATATAGAAACATCTTCACTTTGTGGAATACTTTCAATAATTTCAGCCTTGTATATTTCTCCTTTATCTTTGAAATGAGATATGGCCTTATCTCTTTTCCAAACTTCTCTTGTAGTTGGAACGTCTCTATCAACAATTTCTTTCATTTTATTTTCAATTTTATTTAAATCATCTTCTGTAAAGGGTTCTTTTCTTGAAAAGTCATAATAAAATCCATTTTCTATAATTGGACCAATTGTAACTTGTGTTCCAGTAAAGAGTTCTTGAACAGCCATTGCAGTTATATGGGCTGTGTCATGACGGATAGTTTCTAATCCTTCTTTATCTTTTGAAGTAAAAATTTTGACTGAGCAATCTTTATCTATAACAAAACTTAAATCTTTAAGCTCTTCATTAACACTAATAATAGTTGCCTGTTTTGATAAAGATTTACTAATCTTTTCAGCAACCTCAAGTCCTGTTACTTTATTTGGAAATTCAATAGTGTTTCCGTCTGGCAATGTTATTAATGGCATTTAATTTAATAATTTTTTGTATTCTGAATATGTAGAAAAACACATTTTTTCAACATTAAACTTTTTAATTATATTTTTTCTACCCTCTATACCAATAGATTTCAATCTAGATTCATCTAATTGTAAGACTTCTACTATTTTTTTGCTCAAAGCTTCTGCATCACCAGACTGAAATAAAAAACCAGTCACATTATCAATAATAGTTTCATTAGATCCTCCAATATCACTTGCTATTATTGGTTTTTCCATTGATTGAGCTTCAACTGCTACCCTTCCAAAAGCTTCAGGCTCTACTGAGGCTGAAACAACAATGCTTGATATTTTATAGGCTAGTGGCATATTTTTGCAATGTTCTATAAATTTTAACTGACTAGTTAGCCTGTATTGCTCAGCCAATCTTTTAATTTTTTTTGTATAAATATCTCTTCCTTGATCACTACCCAAAATAACAGCATTAAAAGATTCGAATCCCAGTTCTTTATTAACAAGATTTAATGCCTCAATAAATATCTCCTGTCCTTTCCAGGCAGTCAACCGACCTGGCATTAGGATCATTTTTTTATTCTTATCAACTTCCCAATCTGAAGTAAGTCTATTTTCTTCGGTATCCAAGGTTGTTGATGAATCAAAATAATCGACATTAATGCCTCTAAAAATTACTAAGAATTTTTTTTTTATACCTAAATATTTTGAATAATTTTTATCAATATGTGAAAAAATAAAATTTGATCCTGCTATTATTAAATCTGATCTGACCATTACCGAATTATAAAATTTTTTAAGTGGGTTTTTAAAATTATAAGTACCATGAAAGGTTGTAACAAACTTTCTTCTTGTGATTTTTGTTGCTATCAAACAAGACCAAGCTGGAGCGCGACTTCTTGCATGAACAATAGATATATTATTTAGTAAAATAATAAAAATCAAAGCTATTGAATTAAAGAGTATTAAAAGTGGATTTTTACTATGGACGGGAAGTTTTATTACTTTTACTTTTTTTTTATTAATAAATTTTAATAATTCTCCTCCGCTAGTTACTATGTAAGAACTACAATTATTTTCTGGTAAGTAATGTGCAAGATCGTAGCAGCCTGTTTCTGCACCTCCATATCCAAGTTTAGGAATTACTTGCAATACTTTTAATTCTGAAGACATTTGATAGAACTATATATTAAGAATTAATTCTAATAAACTTATATGAATAAATTTAAATATATTAAGGTCCTTAATAACAGGCAAATAAGATACTTAACTAAGGAATATAAAGATAATCTCTATATTGTTTTTCTACATGGTTTTATGTCAAGCATTGAAGGTGAAAAACCTCAGGCCATATTAAAATTTGCTAAAAAAAATAAACTTGGCTTTCTTGCTCTTGAATATTCTGGTCATGGAAAATCTTCGGGAAAATTTATCAAAGGAAATATTACTCAATGGTCAAAAGAAGTTGAAATAGTAATAAAAAAGATAGTAAAAAAAAATAAATTTATCTTAGTTGGCTCAAGTATGGGAGCATGGCTCTCCTTAAATCAATTCAAATATTTTAAAGATCAAATTAAAGGTTTTTTAGGAATTGGTTCAGCTCCAGAGTTTTTACAAAACCTAATGTGGAAAAAATTTACAAAAAAAATGAAGAGTGAAACTATAAAGAAAGGAATTTATAATTTAAAACATGGTAATTATGAGTATCCAATTACTCATCAATTAATAAAAGATGGTAGAAAAAATAAAATCTTAAATAAAAAGATCGAATTCAATATCAACGTAACTATGATTCATGGAAGTAAAGATGAGGTTGTTCCAAAAAGTTATTCTAGAAAGGTTCTTAAGTTATTTACTAGGGCTAATAAAAAATTAGTGATAATAAAAAATGGTGATCACAGTTTATCAAGTAAACGAGGTTTAAAAAGAATACTCTTAGAGCTAGATAAAATTACATCTAATGTGGTTTAATCCTTCAATATAGCTTGGAAATTTTAAATTATAATCAAAATAACTTTTCATCTTTTTGTTACTAACTTTTTTGGACTCATTATAAAAATTTTTTAACATCTCACTTTTAATTTGGTCAACTTCAATTTTTTCAATATTTTCAATATTTAATATTTTTGCTCCAAATAAAGTAACATCTTCAGATGTGGAGGGTTTATCATCAGATAGATTATATATTTCTCCTGACTTAAATTTTGATAAAGATTTAAATAATATATTTGAAATATCATCTACATGAATTCTAGAAAAAAAATGATTTTTTTTATTGATCAATTTCACACCTCCTGATTTTAGACGTATTAAAATATTTTTTTCATTAGAATAAATTCCAGATAACCTAAATATCTGAACTGGTATTTTTTTATTTTTCTCTAAAGAAACCCATGCATTTTCAGCTTTCAATCTTGCAATACCATTATTTGAAATTGGGTTTGTTTTGCTATTTTCATTAACCCACTCTCCCTTATGATCACCATAAATACTAGTGGCTGATAAGTACGTTATCCATTTTATTTTAGAGCTTTCTATAAATTTAGAAAAATTTTTTATAACTAAATCTTCTTGATTTTCTGGTGGTATAGAAACTAAGATATGATCTGCTTCTTTTAATTTTACAACTAAATTTTGATCAAATTTTTCACTGTTAAATAGGTAATTATTATAATTAATACCATTGAATATTTTTTTTGAAGATTCACTTCTAGAAGTGGCTGATAAATTAATATTATATTGCTCAGTATTAAGCTTTTTTATAAAATTTTTTGCTACTTGGCCAAAACCAAAACAAAAAATATTTATATCCTTCATTTTAACTAACTTCTTTTATAATAGATTTTAAACTTATTGGGTTTTTTAGCTTATTAATCATTTCTTTTGGACAAACTTGAATAAAATTAGAAATTTCCCTATCAAAATTTTCTATAATCTTTTTAGAAAAATCTGAGTTTGTCTCTTGGTGATGCTCTTGAACTAAATTTTTTAAATAAGTTATCCAATAATCTGTTTCTGGTGTTTGCCATACTACAGTCTCCGGGTTTACTTTTTTGTCGAATTTCTTATTTATATCGTAAATAAATGCCATTCCACCAGTCATTCCAGCTCCAAAATTGTCTCCTACATCACCCAGAACTACAACGGTACCACCAGTCATATATTCACAAGCATTAGAATCGCAGCCTTCAATAACCGAAATTGATCCTGAATTTCTTACAGCATATCTTTCTCCAGCTTGACCTGATGCAAAAAGTTTTCCAGATGTTGCTCCATACAAAACTGTATTTCCTATTATAGTATTCTCATGTGAGACTAAATTACTTTCATCTGGAAGCTTAACTACCACTGTTGCTCCTGATAAACCTTTGCCAACATAATCATTAGCGTCACCTTTTAAAATAAGTTTTAACCCTTTTATTCCAAATGCACCAAATGACTGTCCTGCTGACCCTTTAAACTTTAGAGATAAAAAGCCATCTTCTAGTTTTTCAGATCCATATTTTTCATAAAGATGATTAGAAATTCTTGTACCAACCGTCCTATGGGTATTTTTAATAATATATTCTTTTTTAATAATTTTTACTTTTCCAATTTGTTCTTTAATTTCAGGTAAAATTTCTTGATCTAAAGTATCTGGAACAGAATTTATTTCTGGAACTGTACAGTACCTCGTATTCTCACCAGCATCTGTTTGAACAAATAAAGGATTTAGATCTAAATCGTCTAAGTTTGGTGAGGCTTTGCTTACCTGTCTTAATAAATCAGTCCTACCAATTATTTCATTCAATGATCTAAATCCTATTTGTGCTAAAATTTCTCTTACTTCCTCAGCTATGAATTTAAATAAGTTAACTACCTTTTCTGGCGTACCAGAAAATTTTTCTCTTAGTTTTTCATCTTGAGTACAAACTCCAACTGGACATGTATTTGAGTGACACTGTCTAACCATTATACATCCCATGGCGACTAAAGCTGTAGTTGCTACTCCATATTCTTCTGCTCCCATCATGGCTGCAATAACAACATCTCTTCCTGTTTTAATTCCTCCATCTGTTCTTAGAGTAACTTTATGTCTTAAATTATTTAAAGTTAAAACTTGATTAGCCTCAGTTAAACCCATCTCCCAAGGTATCCCAACATATTTAACACTTGTTTGCGGTGTAGCTCCTGTTCCTCCATTATGTCCAGAAATTAATATTATATCTGCTTTTGCTTTAGCTACCCCAGCTGCGATTGTTCCTATACCAGATGATGCTACTAATTTTACACCCACTCTTGCTTTTGGATTAGCTTGTTTGAGATCATAAATTAGTTGAGCTAAATCTTCGATAGAATAAATATCATGGTGAGGTGGTGGTGATATTAAGGTTACACCTGGTGTTGAATGTCTTAATTTAGCAATTTCTTCTGTGACTTTAAACCCTGGTAATTGGCCTCCTTCACCAGGTTTTGCTCCTTGTGCAATTTTAATCTCTATTTCGTTACAGTTATTTAGATATTTAAGTGTTACTCCAAATCTAGCTGAAGCTATCTGCTTAACTCTAGAATTAGCACTGTCGCCGTTTTCCATCTTAATAAATCTTTTTTCATCTTCACCACCTTCGCCACTACAAGAGGCTCCTTTAATTCTATTCATTCCTATAGCTAAAGTTTCGTGTGCTTCTTTTGATAATGCACCATGAGACATACTTCCACTTCCAAATCTTGTTAAAATATTTTCAATTGGCTCTACTTCTGAAATATCTAAAGATGGGTTTAAATTTCTATCTCTAAATCCAATCAAATCTCTTAGGTGTATAGGTGGAAGATTATAAATACCCTCTGCATATTTTTTATAAGCTTCAAAAGAATTTGATGAAACTGCACTTTGTAAAAGATGAATAAGCTTACCTTGATATTGATGTGTTTCACCATTCTTTCTATACCTATAAATTCCCCCTATCGGTAAAACTGAATCAGTTCCTTCAAATGCTTCTTTGTGAATAGTTCTTAATTTTTTTTCTATTCCATTTAAACCTATGCCTGAAATTTTTGATAAAATTCCTGGAAAATACTCTGATGCTACTGTTCTACTCAAACCAACTGTTTCAAAATTACATCCACCTCTATAAGAACTTATGACCGAAATTCCCATTTTTGACATTATTTTCAAAAGCCCATAATTTACTGATTGTATATATCTCTCTATGCATTCATCATATTCAAACTTTCCAAATAATTTTTTTTCAAACCTTTGATATAAACTATCGAGTGCTAAATAAGGATTAACTGTTGTAGCCCCAACTCCTATAAGTGTTGCAAATGAATGTGTATCTAATGCTTCCCCAGTTTGAGCATTAATTGATGCATAGCCTCTTAATTTTTTTTTAATAAGATAAGTATTTATTGCACCAACACATAATAGCATTGGGATAGGTAATCTTTTTTCAGAAATATTTTTATCACTTAAAACTAATTGAGTAAGACCTTGTCGAACTGCAATTTCAGACTCCTTTCTAATTCTCTCAATAGAGGTTTCAAGATTTTCATTTTTATCAAAAGTGCAATCAATAGTTATTGATTTTTCTCCAAAAAAATTAATAAATTTTTCTAATTGAGAATTTGATAATATAGGGCTGTCTAAAACATATATATTTTCTTCTGTTAAATTAGTAAAATCTAAAATGTTTCCAAGATTACCAAAACGAGTTTTTAAACTCATAACCTTGTTTTCTCTTAAAGAATCAATTGGTGGATTTGTAACTTGACTAAAGTTTTGTCTAAAGAAATGGTAAAGCGGTCTATAACGATCAGACAAGACTGCAAGTGGAGTGTCATCACCCATAGAACCAATGGCCTCTTTTGCATCCTCTGCCATAGGGTGAAGAATAAGCTCTAAATCCTCTAAACTATAACCAAATGTATGTTGTCTTTTTTTTAGTTCGTCACCTGAAAAAGTAGATTTTTCATTCTTTATTGGAAATTTCTTTTCTAAATCAATTATTTGATTGTTAAAATGTTTAAACTCTTTTGCCAGATAATCTTTTATTTCAACATTAGAAAATACCTTACCTTTCGCTATTCTAACTCCAAGAATTTCTCCAGGTCCTAATCTGCCTTTTTTAAGAATTTGCTTTTCATCAATTTCAACCATTCCCGTTTCTGATCCTGCACACAATATTTTGTCTTTTGAAATAGTATATCTCATTGGGCGTAACCCATTTCTATCAGCAGCTACGATAGCCCATTCATTATCCGTAGCTGCAATAGCAGCTGGTCCATCCCATGGCTCCATTGTACTATTTAAAAAATTAAATAGTTGTTGATGATCTTTTGATAATGTTTGACTTTTTTTAGACCATGCATCTGGAATCAACATTAATTTTGCAAGAGGTGCTGATTGGCCAGAAATATTTAAAAGTTCAAAAACACTATCTAGTGCAGCAGAGTCTGATGATCCTGGTTGTATAACTGGTTTTAAATTTTCCATATTATCAAATAAAGGACTGTCCATTTCTTGCTCATGAACTTTCATCCAGTTTGTGTTTCCTTTATATGTATTTATTTCTCCATTATGAGCCAATGCTCTAAAAGGTTGTGCCAGATCCCAACTTGGTGCTGTGTTTGTTGAAAACCTTTGATGAAATATTGCAAATCGAGATATAAACCTCTCATCTTTTAAATCTAAATAAAAATCAGCAATAGACTCTGCTAAAAACATTCCCTTATAAATAACTGACTTAGAGCTTAGTGAACATATATAAAAACCTTCTATTGCATCTTTAATGACCTCTTTTTCAATTTTTCTTCTAGACTCATAAATTTTTCTTTCTAAATCTTTTTCTGTTAAATCTTTATTATTATGTTTAAATAATACTTGAGTGATTTCTGGTCTTGTAAGATTTGCTTTTTCACCTAAAACTTTTGGATTTACTGGAACCTGTCTCCATCCATAAATACTAAAATTACTTTTTGTTAATTCACTTTCAACTAAAGTTCTTGCATTTTCTTGTGCTTGATAATTATTTCTAGGTAAAAAAATCATACCCACACAAATTTCTGAACCATCATGATCATGACCTGTGAGTTCTATTTTCTCAGCAAAGAAATCTGAAGGAATTTCCAAATGGATACCAGCTCCATCACCTGTTTTTCCATCAGCATCAACAGCTCCCCTGTGCCAAACCGCTTTTAAGGCATTAATTCCATATTCAACTACTTTCCTTGATTTTTTACCTTCTGTAGAAGCAATTAAGCCTACTCCACAAGCATCATGCTCCATTTCTTTTGAATAAACATGGCCATCTTCAAGAATTTTAAGATTTTTTTTATAATTTTTCATCAAGCAACCTTCTCTTTACTGAGTTCTTTACTCTCTAAAAAATTTTTTATTGATACTGCAACATCTCTTCCATCTTTTATAGCCCAGACAACTAAAGATGCACCTCTAATGATGTCTCCTGCTGCAAAAACACCTGGTAAATTTGTCTCCATCGTATCAAAATTAGTTTTTAATGTTCCCCATTTAGTAACTTGTAGATCTTCAGAGCCAAATAATTTTGGTAAATTTTCTGGATCAAAGCCAAGAGCCTTGATTACTATATCTGCTTTAATGTTAAAGTGAGAATCGTTCTGGATTTCTGGCTTTCGTCTACCACTGTCATCAGGTTCACCAAGTTTTATTTTATCTACTATCAAACCTTCAACTTTATTTGTTCCAATAAATTCTTTAGGACTAGATAACCATACAAAATCTACCCCTTCTTCCTCTGCATTAGCTACCTCTCTAGCAGATCCGGGCATATTTTCTTTGTCTCTTCTATAAAGACATTTAACTGATTTTGCTTTTTGTCTGATTGAAGTCCTAACACAGTCCATTGCAGTGTCACCTCCTCCAATTACAACAATATTTTTTCCTTCAGCATTTAAAGTTCCATTATCAAATAACTCAACCTTATCTCCTAATCCTTTTTTATTTGAAGCTGTTAAAAATTCCATAGCTGGAAATATATTTCCTAAATCTTTTCCTGGTAGATCTATTTCTCGAGCTTTATAAACTCCAGTTGCAATTAAAAGAGCATCATGTTTTTTTCTTAGTTGCTCTAATGTTGCATCTTTTCCAACTTCAAAATTTTGAACAAATTTAATTCCACCTTCTTCTAATAACTTGGTTCTTCTTTCTACAACAAATTTTTCTAATTTAAAATTTGGGATCCCGTAAATCATTAAACCACCAGCTCTGTCATATCGATCATATACTGTAATTTGATAACCTAACTTACGTAACTGTTCTGCAGCAGCCAGACCAGCTGGACCTGCTCCTATAATTCCAATACTTTGACTCTTTTCATTTTTAACTTTTATTGGATTTACCCATCCTTGTTCCCAAGCATTATCAGTAATATACTTCTCAACTGAACCTATAGTTACAGTTCCATGTCCTGATTGTTCAATTACACAATTTCCTTCACACAATCTATCTTGTGGACATATTCTTCCACACACCTCTGGCATGTTATTAGTGCTTTGAGATAATTCATAAGCCTCTTTTAGTCGTCCTTCTGCAGTTAACTTCAGCCAGTCTGGAATATTATTACTTAATGGACAATGTACCTGACAAAAAGGAACTCCACATTGAGAGCATCTACTGGATTGTTCACTCGCTTTATTATTGATAAATTCTTTATAGATTTCGTTAAAATCTTCTTTTCTATTTCCAACTTCTCTTTTAGGTGGAGTTTGTTGACCTATCTTAACAAATTTAAGCATTTTTTCTGACATATTTAACCTTTGATTAATTGAGCATATATCAAGGTTTTATTTAATAAAAGGAAAACAAGGTCAGTATATATGACCTTAAATTTAAAATAAATCCAATTAAATCCTAATATTTCAAATTATGCATATCTAATATGCTCAAATTGAATTGTTTAAATTATGGAATATTTAAGCTACGAAACTTTAAATGTTCTCAAATATTATTGAAATTATAATTTTATCAATAGTTCAGGGGATATCAGAATTTTTACCAATCAGCTCATCAGCTCATTTAAATATTGTTGAGATAATATTTAAGTTTAATTCTAACTCACTAATGATTGATGTTAGTCTCCATCTTGGTTCTTTACTTGCAATAGTCTTTTATTTTAGAAGAGAGTTATTAGACCTTAGAAATAATCAAAAGTTATTATCTTTACTAATTATTGGATCTATACCAATTGTAATAGCGGGCTATATAATTAGCTCCACAGGTTTAGTTAATTTATTAGAAAACAATTTAAAGATAATTGCTTGGACAACATTAATTTTTGGAATTATTTTATATCTAGCAGATAAAAGTAAATTTGATAAAAAAATATCATCCAACTTAAATTCTAAAACAATACTATATATTGGCTTGTTCCAAATACTTGCTTTGATACCCGGTGTGAGTAGGGCAGGAATTACAATAACAGCTGCAAGACTTTTTAGATTTAATAGATTTGATTCAAGTAAAATTTCTTTTTTACTAGCTATACCTGCTATAGCTGGAGCAAGTGTACTGCAGTTAAAAAATGCCGTTGGTCAAAGCTTTGACCTTAATTACCTCATACTAATATCAATCACTCTTTCTTTTTTATTTTCTTATTTTACAGTTAAGTTTTTCTTAGACTACATAAACAAATTTTCTTTAAATATTTTTATAATTTACAGAATTATTATTTCAATAATTTTGTTTACAATTATATATAATTAATTTTTTCTTAATATTGGTGCTAATTGGGAAAACAAAACACCAAATAAAATAAATAAACATCCAAACAAATTATTTATATCTAAAATTTGATCTAATAAAATCCAAGCAGCAATTGTTGCAAAAACACCTTCTAAAGAAAAAATTATTGCTGATGGAGCAGGGGATATGTTTTTTTGTGCATATATTTGCAAAACAAATGCAAGACCTCCAGATAAAACTCCTGCATATAAGATTTGAAATTTTTCTTTAAGAATATTAGACCAAATAAAATCTTCAAAAATTAAACCTATAATTAACGATAAAGAGGCAACAATTAAAGTTTGAATGGCACCAATTGTTAATGGAAGATTATAGTTTTCTATAATTTTACCAGTAAATATAATGTGTGTGCTCCAAAAAAAAGCCCCCATTATTATAAGTGCATCACCAGTTCTAACTGTTGCACTGTAAAAATTAGTTAGCAAATAGCCTCCCATAACACAAAGGAGAACTGAAGGCCAAATACTCCAATGAATTGGCTTTTTATACATAAAAAAAATTATAAACGGGACCATTGGCACATAAAAAATGGTAAAAAATGCTGCATTAGCAACATCAGTATAAAGTAAAGCCACTTGTTGAAGCGCTGATCCTAAAAATAGAGATAAGCCTATTAAAAAAGCTAAGTTAGTAAATTCTTTTTGATTTCTTTGTACTGATTTTAGGATATTTTTTCTTTCAAAAATAAAAGCTAAAGGGACTACTGCTAAAAAACCTACAAAAAACCTAACAGCATTAAAAGTGAAAGGACCAATATCGTCCATTCCAGTGTCCTGAGCGATAAAAGTTGTTCCCCATATGAACGTACACAGCAAAGCACTAAATAATGAAGATGTTTTTGACATTAAAATCTATATAGCCAATTTATAAGCAAAATTTTTGCCTAAATTTTCTTTTAGATCATTATTAAATCTAGCCGCTTCTGCTCCATCAATTATTCTATGATCATATGATAGTGAAAGTGGTAACATTGTTCTTGTTTCAAATTTTCCATTGATAAAAATTTGTTTTTTTTGTGCCTTACCTACTCCTAGTATAGCAACTTCTGGATAATTTATTATTGGTGTAAAAAATGAGCCTCCAATTCCTCCAAGACTTGTAATGGTCATAGATCCTCCAAAGAATTCTTTCTTATCTATTTTTAAATTTCTACACTGTTCACTTACTGTTTTCAATTCATTGCTAATATATGAAATACTTTTATTGTCAGCATTTCTAATTTTTGGCACCATTAAACCATGGGGGGTGTCGACTGCAATTCCAACATGAAAATAATTTTTCATTGTAATTTTTCCGTTTTCAATATCATCTATTGAAGAATTAAAACTAGGAAATTTTTTTAAAGATACCACTAAAGCTTTAACTATAAAAGCTAATGGAGTAATTTTTTTTCTTTCCCCTGTATAAATATCAGTAAGTGAAGTTCTAAAATCTTCCATTTCTGTTATATCTGCTTCATCTTGATTCGTTACATGGGGTATTGTAGTCCAAGAATTAACTAAATATGTAGAGGCTAATTTTTTAACTCTAGGCATATCTTTAACTTCAATTTCACCAAAATCAGAATGAGAAAATTCGCTAACAATTTTTTTTGGTTGAAGTTCAGTCTTATCTGGAACTTTATTAATCTTAGAAGATATAAAATTTTTCACATCATCTTCTACAATTCTTCCTTGTCTTTCACTGCCTGCTATCTCATTAATATTAACCCCAAGCTCTCGAGCAAATTTACGTACTTTTGGGCTTGCTGATGAAACTTCTGAATTATCTTTTTTTATAAAATTTTGTGTTTGATTAACTTTTACAATTTTTTCTACTTGGTTTTGATTTGTGACTGGTTCAGTTTCTTTAATTATTTTTTGCTCTAGAGTCTTTTCTTCTCCTCCAGACTGTTCTACAGTTAATATTAAATCTCCTTCAGAAACCCTATCTCCTACTTTAATTTTAACAGAATTAACTTTTCCATCAAAAGAAGCTGGTATTTCAACACTAGATTTGTCACTCTCAATTGTAATAAGTGGATCATTTTTAGAAACTGACTGGCCACTTGAAACTAATACCTCAATTACCTCAACGTCTTTAAATTCACCAATATTTGGTACTTTAATCTCTTTATCTGACATCTTATAGTTTTGTTGGCATTGGTTTGTTGCCATCAATATTATACTTCTTTATGGCTTCTTTAGCATATTTAGAGGCTATCAGTTGCTCTTTTGCTAACACGCTCAATCCATAAGCAACAATATGCTCTTTATCAACTTCAAAAAATTTTCTAAGGTTTTTTCTAGTGTCACTTCTTCCATAACCATCTGTCCCTAAAGAATAAAAACTTTTATTAGTATAAGGTCTAATTTGGTCAGAATTCATTCTCATATAATCTGAGGCTGCCATAATCGGTCCTTCAGTTTTTCCTAAACACTGTTCTACAAATGAAACTTTTTGTTCTTTATCGGGGTTTAAGAGATTGTACCTCTCAACTTCCATGCCATCTTTTCTCAACTCATTAAAGCTAGTAACACTCCAAATTTCACTATCTATCTGATATTCATTTTGAAGAATTTCTGCTGCAGACATCATTTCTCTCAATATTGTACCTGAGCCTAAAAGTTGAATTATTGTTTTCCCGTATCTATTAAATTCTTTAATCTTGTACATTCCTTTAAGAATTCCTTCTTCACATTTTTTATCTTTTGGCATTTCTGGATGTGAATAGTTTTCATTCATGGTTGTGATATAATAAAAAACATTTTCATTTTTTTCATGCATCCTTCTTAAGCCTTCTCTAAAAATAACAGCTAACTCATAATGAAAAGTTGGGTCATAAGTTATACAATTTGGTATTGTTGAAGCTATCAAGTGACTGTGTCCATCTTGGTGTTGTAGTCCTTCACCAGCTAAAGTAGTTCTTCCAGCTGTTGCTCCAATTAAAAAACCTCTGGCCTGACTATCTCCAGCAGCCCATGCAAGATCTCCTATTCTTTGAAAACCAAACATTGAGTAAAAAATATAAATTGGAATCATTTCAATATCATGGTTTGTGTAAGCTGTTGCTGCTGCGATCCATGATGACATCGCTCCAGCTTCATTAATTCCTTCTTCTAATACTTGTCCGCTTTTATCTTCTCTGTAAGAACTTAACTGTGCAGAATCTTCAGGTTCATATTTTTGACCTTCATGCGCATATATTCCTATTTTTTGAAAAAATCCTTCCATACCAAAGGTTCTTGCTTCATCAGGAATAATTGGGACTAATCTCGGTGAAACATTTTTGTCTCTTAGTAAATTTGTAAACATTCTAACTAATGCCATAGTTGTAGACATTTCTTTTTCACCCGTTGATACTTTCATAAAGTCAAAAATATCTTTTGCTGGTGCTTTAATTGGTTTTGCGTAAGTTGTTCTCTCTGGCAAAGAACCACCAAGATTCATTCTTCTTTCTTTGATGTATTTAATTTCTGGAGATTTTTCGTCTGGCTTAAAATACTCTACATTTTTTACTTGATCATCAGTCAAGGGCACATCAAAACGATCTCTATAATATAATAAATCATCTACGTCTAATTTCTTAGTTTGATGGGTTGTGTTAACACTTTCACCTGTTTTCCCCATACCATAACCTTTAATGGTTTTAGCGATTATGACCGTTGGGCTACCTTGATTTTTTGATGCCTGATCATATGCTGCATAAACTTTATGAGGATCATGACCACCTCTATTCAATCTCCATATATCTTTGTCTGATAAACTAGAAACTAGCTCTTGTGTCTCTGGATATTTTCCAAAAAATTTTTCTCTAACATAAGCTCCATCTCTAGCCTTCATTGCTTGATACTCACCATCGACAGTTTCATTCATAGCTTTAACTAAGTGACCTGTTTTATCATTAGCAATCAGTGAGTCCCAGTAAGAACCCCAAATTACTTTAATTACATTCCAACCAGCTCCTCTAAAGCTTCCTTCTAACTCTTGAATTATTTTTCCATTACCTCTAACAGGTCCATCTAATCTTTGAAGATTACAGTTTACAACAAATATTAGGTTATCTAATTTTTCCCTAGCAGCTAATCCTATTGCACCTAATGACTCAGGCTCATCCATTTCTCCATCACCAAGAAATGCCCAAACTTTTCTACCTTCATCTTTAATCAGTCCTCTATTAATTAAATATTTCATGTATCTCGCCTGGTAAATTGCAAGCATAGGTCCTAGTCCCATTGATACGGTTGGGAACTGCCAAAACTTTGGCATTAACCAAGGGTGTGGATATGAAGAAAGTCCACCTGGTTTTACTTCTTGTCTAAAACTATCTAATTGTTTTTCATTTAATCTGCCTTCTAGAAATGCTCTAGCATAAACACCTGGTGCACTATGGCCTTGAAAATAAACTAAATCACCACCAAATTTATTATTCTTGGCTCTCCAAAAATGATTCATCCCCACATCATAAAGTGTTGCTGCTGATGCAAATGTACCTATATGACCACCTAATTCAGGAAATTTTTTATTTGCTCTAACAACCATAGCTGCTGCATTCCATCTAATTAAAGATCTAATTCTTCTTTCAATATTCTGATCTCCATTGGACTTAACCTCTGCCTCTGGTAGGATTGTATTTATATAAGGAGTGTGTTGTGTATAAGGAATATTTACACCTTCTTGATATGCTTTGTTGATTAATTCTTTTATCAAAAAATGACCTCTTTGATTTCCATCTTTTTCAATAACTGCAGATAAAGACTCTAACCAATCTTGTGTTTCTAATGGGTCAATATCATTTTCATTTGTAACTTGAATTATTGTTTGTTTTTTTTCTGGGGCTGGACTTTGTTGAATAGTTGCTTCTTTTTTTTCATTCTTCAAAACAGATTCGGCCTGTTTAATAATACTTTCTGTATCTTTGGGAATTGGCTTTTCTGAAAGGCTTTCTTTTGAAGATTCGATACTTAATAATACGTCTCCTTTAGAAACTTTATCACCCACTTTAATGTTTACAGATTCTATCTTACCAGTAACTGTTGATGGAATTTCAACACTAGATTTGTCGCTCTCAATGGTTACAACAGGATCATTTAAGTTTATTTGATCTCCAACTTTTACTAAAAGCTCAATAACCTCAACTTTTTCAAATTCACCAATGTCTGGAACAAGTAATTTTTCACTCATTATTTTAAATCGATTTATACACCTAAAAAAAACTATATATCATGTTATTTTATCGCAATAATAAGCCTTTTTGTGCAAACCTGTATTTTTATTGAACAAAAAACTTTAAAAATTAACAAATAGATAAGAAATTAATTTCTCTCAATACACATAGCTATTCCCATACCACCACCAATACAGAGAGTGGCACAACCTTTGCTTTTATTTTGTCTAATCAACTCGTGAATAAGGGTTACTAAAATTCTGGTTCCTGAAGCTCCTATTGGATGTCCTAATGCAATTGCCCCACCATTAACATTTACAATCTCTTTAGGAATTTTAAGATCTCTAATTACAGCAATGCTTTGAGCTGCAAATGCTTCATTTATTTCAAATAAATCAACATCCTCTCTCGTCCATTCAGCTTTTTCTAAAGCTATATTTACAGCCTGAATTGGACCTAGTCCCATCAATGAAGGCTCAACACCACAAGTTGCCCAAGAGACTACTTTAGCTAACGGTTCTATAGTTCTAAGTTCAGACTCCTCTCTAGACATTAATACAGTTGCAGCAGCACCATCATTGATTCCCGATGAATTACCCGCAGTAACCGTTCCATTTTCTTTGAAAACAGTTTTTAATTTTTTTAGATCTTCTAAATTCAAATTGCTTCTTGGATGTTCATCTTTTTCAAAAAGAAAGTTTTTATTATCTATATCAATCTTTAATTTAATCAGTTCATTTTTGAATCTATTTTCATTTATAGCTTTTTGGGCATTTTCTTGAGAATTCAATGCAAATAAATCTTGCTCGTCTCTAGAAATTTTATATTTTTCTGCAACATTTTCAGCTGTAATTCCCATGTGATAATTGTTAAATGAGTCTATTAGCCCATCTTTGATCATCGTATCTACTAGCTTATTTTCATCTAGTTTTTTATCTTCTCGATAAAATATAGCATGTGGTGCTCTAGACATATTTTCTTGTCCACCAGCAACTAGAATTTTATTTTCACCTAGTTTAATAGATTGATATCCTGAAATTACAGATCTTAATCCTGATCCACAGACTTGATTAATTATATGTGCAGGTTTTGAAACAGGAATTCCAGCATGAATAGAAGCTTGTCTTGCTGGGTTTTGTCCTAATCCAGAAGTCAGAACATGTCCCATAATCACCTCATCAATATCGTCTGATTTTAATTTTGATTTATAGACGGCTTCTTTAATAGCTAGGGCGCCTAGTTTATCGGCGCTAAGACCTTTTAAAGATCCTTTATATGTGCCTATTGGTGTTCTTAATGCAGCTGTAATAACTACATCATTTGATTTTTTGCTCATTGATAGTACAGCATAATATTTTATAACTTAAATTACATCAAAAACTTTGATATGTTGGACAAATTATTTAATTAAGGACCGCTGGCCAAATTGGATAAGGCGCTCGGCTACGAACCGGGAGATTCCAGATTCGAGTTCTGGGCGGTCCACCAAAAAGGATAAATAACAATGTTAGATTGGCTACTAAAATCATCACTACAAAAATCAGTTATATATTTTTTTATAATCATTTTTATAATTTTATTAATTTTAACTTTCATACTATAAAGAATTATGAGTAATGAATTTGAGCAAATAAGTATTAAGCCTGGTTTTATGAAACATAATGGTGGTGTTTTATTTAGAACTATTTCTGAAATAGAATATGAATTTAAAACCACAATTAATGAAAATCATTTAAATGCTGCTGGGATAACCCACGGTGGTTACTTATCAGCATTAATTGATGCAGGGGCTGGAACTGCTGCATATAGAGCATCTGGAAATGCACCTTGTGTAACTATTTCATTGGATCTAAAATTTATTGGTGCATCTAAAGTTGGTGATGAAGTTACTGGTTTTACAAAAATTCTTAAAAAAACAAACACACTAGTGTTTTTGTTTTGTGAACTAAAATGTAATGATAAAATTATTACTTCAGCATCGGGGATATGGAAAATTTTAAAAATTAAACCATCTGATCTTGGTCCCGGTGGATAATTATTCTTTTCTTCTAGCGTTAAAATAACCAAATATAATTAATAATAAAATTGCTATTGGATAAATGATCCCTTTATTTGGTCTATCTGCATTTTCTATTTTAAATTCGCTTATATAATCACCAGTTTCAAAACCATCTTTTTTAGCTTTCCCATTCCACTGTAATGTATCAACAACAACTCTATCTTTGTCTCTAATTAAACTAATTCCGTATTGCTCTAAACTATAATCTGTTTCAAAAGTATTCTTTTTGATTACAAATAATTTGTATCTTTCACCATAATTACTTGGACGTGTTACTTTAAATCTGGCTTCCTTATTTGAGTCCAATTTTATTGAGTGAATTTGATTTATATCCCTATAATTATATTTTGGATAAAATTTATTTAAAACAAACTCTGGTGCTAATAAAGAAATAGAAATTAATAAAAAAATTATTATTTCATACCATCTTAATCTATTAATAAACCAACCTTGTGTTGCTGAAGTAAAAACAAGTATTCCAATTAATGAAGTTACAATCACTAGTAATCCATGCCAAATATTTTCAATACCAATTAATAATAATTCATGGTTGAATAAAAATACTATAGGTAAAATTCCTGTTCTTAAACTATACCAAAAAGCCTGCAGACCAGTTTTAAGTGGATCTCCTCCTGAAATAGCTGCTGCTGCATATGATGCTAGACCGACAGGTGGAGTAACATCTGCCATTAAACCAAAATAAAATACAAATAAATGAACTGCTATTAGAGGAAAAATGAAGCCAGATGCGTTTCCAACATCAACCAATACCGTTGCCATTAATGAAGCCACCACAACATAGTTTGCCGTTGTAGGAAGGCCCATACCAAGCAACAAACATAAAATTATTGTTAAAAATAATAAAATGATAACATTATCTTTTGCAATAGATTCTATTACTATAATTAAATTAGTACTTAAACCTGTAGAACCAACAGCTCCTACAATAATACCTGCTGTTGCTATTGCAATACCAACACCAACCATATTTAAAGCTCCTTTTTCAAAACCAATTATAGTTTGGTTAAACCAATTTTTTAGAGCTACTTTAAAGTTTTGATTTTTAATTAATATGTAAACTAGGTTTACAATAATTAATGCAATCGTTGCGTAAAATATTGAGTAAGAAGCGGTAAACCTTAGATAAACAAGCATGTATATCAAAACAAAGATAGGAATTAAAAAATGTATTCCTGACAAAAATGTTTTTTTCAAATTTGGGACATCTGCATCAGCCATACCTTTTAAATTTAATTTTAGTGCTTCAAGGTGAGAAATATAAAATAATGCAACGTAAGATATAATTGCTGGTAAAAATGCATGTTTAACAATTTCAAAATAAGTAACTCCAATAAAGCTTGCCATTACAAAAGCTGCTGCTCCCATCACTGGTGGCATTAATTGCCCATTTACTGAAGATGATACTTCTATTGCACCTGCTTTTTCTTTTGAAAAACCTGTTTTTTTCATTATTGGAATTGTAAAAGTTCCAGTTGTTACAGTATTTGCAATTGAAGAGCCTGAAATTAAACCAGTCATTCCAGATCCTAAAATTGCTGCTTTAGCTGGTCCTCCTCTCATTTTTCCAACCATGGCAAACGCCAAATCTAAAAAATATTTACCTCCACCAGCAGTTTCTAATAATGCGCCAAATAAAACAAATAAAAAAATAAAATCTACTGAAACGCCAATTGGAATTCCAAATATAGCTTCTTGGTCAAGCCATTGAAACCCTACTAATCTATTTAATGAAAGTCCACCATGAGAAATTATTTCTGGTGCATACCTTCCAAAATATGAAAAAAGTAAAAAACAAACTGCAATAATAACCAGTGGTAAACCGATTGCTCTTCTAGTTGCTTCAAGTAATATTAAGATACCTAAACTTCCAAGAATTAATTCAACTGGCAAATTAAAATTTTCACTAACTGTAATGTTTAAAAGAACTCCACCTCTATCAACTAACTGATCATAAAAAAAATAAATATATAAACAACAGAAAGCTCCAACAAAACTAATTATAATATCGAATATAGATATTTTTTTTCCTTTAAAAGTTGGGTAAATTAAAAAAGCTAGAGTTAATGCAAACCCTAAATGAATAGCTCTAGCTGGAAGTCCTTTAAACATTCCTATGTTAAACCAAAAAGGAAAGGGTGAAGCATACCAAAGCTGAAATAATGACCAAATGATTGCAATACTTGCAACTATCTTTAAATGAAGACCAGTCAAATTTCTAGTTGGTGATAAGTCTTCTTTAATCTTACTATCTACTTTATCACTGATGCTTTGATTCATGATTTAAAAGATACCTTATTACAAAAAAAAGGCCCGATAAATATATCAGGCCTTTTAATTTAATTATGAATTTGGATTACATTAATCCAGCTTCTTTATAGTACCTTTTAGCACCTTCATGTAACGGAGCTGATAAACCATCAGCAATCATGTCTTCTTTTTTAAGTGAAGAGAAAGCAGGATGTTGTTTTTTGAAATCATCAAAATTTTCAAATACTGCTTTTACTACTAGATAAACAAGGTCTGCTTCAACCATATTACTAGTTACAACGGTAGCTTTAACTCCAAAAGTAGTCGCATCCTTTTTTTGTCCTGTGTAAGTTCCTTTTGGAATTACAGCTTGCGCATAGTAATCAGCACCACTAATTAATGCTTTAACTTCAGGGCCTGTTAAATTGATAGGCGAAGCTTTAGCTGCACAAGTTGCTGCTTGCTCCATAGCTCCATTTGGAAATCCTACAGAATAACCAAAAGCATCAATTTTACCATCACACAAAGCTTTTACTTGCTCAGATGAAGTTAATTCAGTAGTTGATTTAAAGAAACTATTATCAACACCTTTTGCTTTCATAAGTTCTTCCATAGTTCCTCTTTGACCAGAACCTGGATTACCAATATTTACAACTTTTCCTTTAAGACCAGCAAAATCTTTAATTTTTGCTTTTTTTCTAGCCCAAATTTGAAAAGGTTCATTGTGAACTGAAAAAACAGCTCTTAATCCTTTGTACTGTTTTCCTTCCCATTTGCTTGATCCATTTACAGCATGATATTGCCAGTCAGACTGAGCTACACCAAATTGAAATTCACCTGCTGCAATTTGACCAATATTATAATTTGATCCACCAGTTGAAGGCGCAGTACATCTGTAAGCTTTATCTATACCTTTTTTTCTTCCATGTTCTTTTGCTATTGCTGATTTATGAAGCATTTTGCAAATTGCGTTACCAGTTTGGAAATATACTCCAGTTGGTCCGCCTGTTCCTATCGTGAAGAACTCCGCAGATTTTGCAACACCAGTGAAAGATAAAGATGCAACAAAAATTAGTAGAGCGCTAGATAGAGATGTTATTATTTTTTTCATGTTCTCTCCTCTAAGTCGTTATTTTTATTAATTAAATTAAACAGTAATTAATAGGATATGTATAGCTGGTATTTATGTTGATGTTGACCATCTTTTTAACTTATCAACACCCTCTACTATTTTAGGAGCAATTTTTAAAATTAAATTATCATCAATTTTTTCTCCATTTTGAGTTTGATTCATAAAATTTTGACCATCAAAATCGGTAAAGCTTAATCTTGCTAACATCTTATTTTTCTCAAAACCAAAATCTGATCCTGGTAATAACGCTACACCTGTTTCCTTTAAAATATTGTCACACATTTCTGAAGATGAATTAAATTTTTTATTTAAAAATTCTGGCATAAGATAAAATCCACCTTGAGGTTTATTAATTAAAACCTTATTTGACTTTAAATTATTATAAACATAGCTACCAATTGCATTAAGAATATTTTTAGAACTGTTTATATATTTACTATGATCACTTGTATAAGCAGTAATCGCAGCATATTGAATTGGTGCACTGACAGCAGAAAAAGTTTCACTAGCCAAAACATTAATTGAATTCTTTAAAATATTTAAAGTATCTGGAACTATAAAATAACCTAATCTCCACCCACCTGCGCCGCACCATTTACTTAAACCTGTGCTGATAATAGTTTTTTCAGGACAAAAACTTGAAATAGATTTAAACCCTTCATCAAAACTCAACTCAGAGTAAATTTCATCTGATAAAATAATAAGATTATATTTTTTGGCAATCTCACTAATTTCTTCTAGATTTTTACAAATCTGTCCTGATGGATTATTTGGTGAATTCAAAAATAATAAATAGTTTTTATTTTTATCCTTTAAAATAACCTCTTCAATTTCAGATCCAGTAGGAAACCAATTATTTTCTCTTTTTGTTTGAATTGATTGAATTTTATTTCTTCCAAGAATTGCTTGAGGGGCATAAGAAACCCAACTTGGTGCTGGCAATATTATTTCTCCATCAAATAAAATGTGAAGTAAAAACATCAATTCTTTTGAGCCAGGGCCTATAATTACATTTTCAGGTTTGTAATTATAATTTTTTTTAACTGATGTATATTTTGCAACAGCGTCTCTAAGTTCATTAAGACCTTGCATTGGTAAATATTTATTTTGATAGGCATTATCTTTTAACGCATTAACAATATCAGTTGGTATTTGGAATGGGGATTGGCCAAATCCAAATTTAAATATTTTTTCACCTTTATCTTCTAGTTTTCTAGAGATTTCATTAATTTTTAAAGTAGAGGATGGCTCAAGACCTTTAACTATATTTTTTAACATTTAATAATTTAATTCCTTTAAATTTTTATATTGATCTAAAACTCTTGAATTTGCTAGAGCTTCTTTATTTTTAATTTCATTTCCTTCTATTGTATTTTTTACAGCTAGTTCAACTATTTTTCCATTTTTAGTTTTTGGAATGTCTTCAACTACTATAATTTTAGAAGGAACATGTCTTGGGGAGGCATTTTTTCTAATTTGTGTTCTAATTTTTTTCAATAGATCTTTGTTCACCACGTGTTTAGGGTTTAAAACTATAAACAAAATTATTCTGACATCATTATCCCATGCTTGACCAACAACAATCGACTCTTTGATTTCTACAAACTTTTCTACTTCAGAATATATTTCAGCAGTTCCGAGTCTTACTCCTCCAGGGTTAAGTGTCGTATCTGATCTGCCATGAATAATAAAGCCACCTCCTTTCTTTATTTCTGCATAATCGCCGTGGTACCATGTGTTTAAAAAATTATTAAAATATGCTTTTTTAAATTTAATATCATTTTTATCATTCCAAAATTTTAAAGGCATTGATGGGAAGGGATTTTTGCAAACTAGCTCTCCTTTTTTATTTATTAATGATTCACCCTTTTCATTAAAAACATCAACATTCATACCCAGACCTTTATTTTGTATTTCACCCAAAATTACAGGCTGATATAAGTTTCCCAAAACAAAACAAGAAACAATATCTGTGCCCCCAGAGATAGAAGATAAATGAACATTTTTTTTTATATTCTCATATACATATTTAAATCCATCATCTGATAATGGAGATCCAGTAGAGCAAATTGTTCTTAATTTTGATAATTTATAATTATATTTTAAAGTAAGCTTAGATTTGCGAAGAGCATCAACATATTTTGCACTAATGCCAAATAAAGTAATTTTTTCTTTTTCAGCTATTTTTAATAGTAAATCATCTTTTTTATACATCGGTGATCCGTCAAATAAAACGATAGATGCTTTGGAAGCTAAGACACTTACCAACCAGTTCCACATCATCCATCCACAAGTAGTAAAATAAAAAACATTATCACCTTCTTTGATATCACAATGAAGCTGATGCTCTTTTTTATGCTGAAGCAAAACTCCTCCACTCCTATGACATATGCACTTTGGCTTTCCTGTGGTTCCACTTGAATATAAAATTGCAATATCTTGTTCAAAATCAAATTTAGAAAATTGAGTCTCTTCAGATTCTTGTTTCATTAACTCACCCCATTTAAGTACTTTTACTTTTTTATATGAGTATTTATTTTCTAAGTATTTATCTCCTGGATAATTAACAATGACGACATATTTGATAGAAGGTATCTCTTTTAAAATTAGAGGAACTCTTTCTAAAGTATTTATTATTTTTCCATTATAAAAATACTTATCTACTACAAATAGAACTTTAGGGTTGATTTGTGAAAAACGTTCTACTACCCCTTTAACACCAAAATCTGGTGAGCATGAGGACCATATTGTTCCTAAAGAAGAAGAGGCTATAAATGCTTCAACTGTCTCAATAGTATTAGGCATATATGCTACAACCCTGTCTTTTTTTTTAATATTAATGCTTTTTAAAAATTTAGATATTTTACTTACATTAAGGTTTAGTTCGTACCAGCTTCTTTCTTCTCGAAAACCATTCTCACTAACGAATGTTATTGCTTTATCCTTATTATTTTTTGATAGTAAATTTTCAGCAAAGTTTAACTTTGAATTTGGTAAAAATTTATTTTTATAAAATATTTTTGATTTTTTAATCTTAATTTTGCTCTTAAATCCCTTAACTTCAGAAAAATCCCAAATAGAACTCCAGAAATCACCTGGGTTTTTAATGCTCCATTTTAAAATACTTTCATATTTTTGATTAAAATTTTTTTTGTATCTTTTTGAAATGAACTGCTCATAACTCGATAAAAGAGATTTTTTTTTCTGCCAATTTGATGCTTCCCACAATTTTTTATTCATAACTTTGTTACAAAATACTAATACAGAATTGTTTTTTAATATGTTAAATTAATTGGTGTATAATGAGTAAATGAGAACTTTTACCCCTACGATTCGGTCATGTTTTAACCTATTTTTGTTCTCAAAGGGCAACAATATGTGGTGGAGTAAAAATTTAAGGTACCATCAATAGAAATGTCTAAAAATAAAATTACAGCTGTTCTCGGTCCAACAAATACCGGTAAAACCTTCCTTGCAATAGAAACAATGCTTTCTTTTGATTCGGGAATGATTGGATTTCCATTACGTCTACTTGCACGAGAGGTATATGACAAAATTATAAAAAAAATAAGCTCTGATAAAGTTGCATTAATCACTGGTGAAGAAAAAATAATTCCTCCTAATGCAAAATATTTTCTTTGCACGGTGGAATCAATGCCTATCAATAAAAATTTGGAATTTGTGGGTATTGATGAAATACAAATGTGTGCTGACCATGAAAGAGGGCATATTTTTACTGATAGATTATTAAATCTTCGTGGAGAAAAACTAACAATGTTCATGGGCTCTAGCACTATCAAGAATATAGTTAATAAATTAAATGAAGACACTGAGTTTATAAATAGAGAAAGACTTTCTAAACTTGCCTATGTAGGGCATAAAAAAATATCAAGAATAAATAGAAAAACTGCAATAATAGCTTTTTCAACTGAAGAGGTTTATGCGATTGCGGAACTTGTACGTAGACAAAAAGGTGGAGCAGCTATTGTTATGGGTTCTCTAAGTCCAAAAACAAGAAATGCTCAGGTTGAATTATATCAATCAGGAGATGTTGATTTCCTAGTTGCTACAGATGCAATTGGTATGGGAATTAATATGGATTTAGAAAATGTATATTTTTCAAACCTTAAAAAATTTGACGGTAAAAAATTAAGACGTCTAAACATGTCTGAGATTGGGCAGATTGCTGGAAGAGCAGGTAGATATTTAAATGATGGTAGCTTTGGAGTGACTGGAGACTGCAAAGATATTTCAGCTGAAGAAGTAGAATTACTTGAAAATCATAAATTTGAAGAAATTAGAATGTTATTTTGGAGAAATTCTAATTTAAATTTTAATAACGCTTTAAGTTTAATTAAATCACTTGAAGAAAAACCCAATAAAGATTGGTTAAGGAAAATACACGAGTGTGGAGATGAAAAGGTATTAAAATATTTTCTAAAAGATATGGAAGGTAACAAAATTGAAAACAATAGAGAAACACTTGAATTACTTTGGGAGTGTTGTCAAATTCCAGACTTTGTGAAAAAAACATATGGAAATCATATTGAAGTTGTTGGAAAGGTATTCAATTTTTTAAATAGTAATGATGGCAAAATTACCAATGATTATATGAGATTACAGTTAATGAAATTAGATAAATTAGAAGGAAATGTAGATTCTTTGTCAAATAGAATTGCAAATGTTAGAACTTGGTCATATGTTTCCAATAAAATTAATTGGGTTGAAAACCAAGATTATTGGATAGAAAAAACAAAACTATTAGAAGATAGATTATCAGATAGACTACATGAAGAGCTTACAAAAACATTTATTGATAAACGAGCCAGTGTACTCGCAAGAGGCTTAAACCAAGATATGGATTTTAAAACTGAAATAATGGAAAACGATAAAGTAATAATTGATGAACAGTTTATTGGTGATTTAAAAGGTCTAAAATTTGAAATGGACTTAAAGGTTGGAGCTTTAGAAACTGATATTAAATCATTGAAAAAGGCAGCAAGACAGACTGTGGGGCCCGAGCTTAAAAAAAGAATTCAGCAAATCATAGAAACAGGTCTAATTGAATTAAAAGATGATTTCAAAATTTATTGGAAAAACTTTCCTATTGCAAAATTAGTAACTGGAAAAGATTATTTAAATCCAGATATACTTTTAATAGTAGATGATCTTTTAGAGAATAATGACAAACAAAAACTATCAGAATTTATTGAAAAATGGGTTAATGAAAAAATTAATTTAGTGCTGAAAAGTTTAATTGATCTAAGAAATTTAAAAGAAAGTAACTCATCTATTAAAGCTTTGGCTTACCAATTGTATGAAAACAATGGTGTAATTAAAAGAGAAATAGTTACCGAATACTTAAAAAAACTTGGACAAGATGAAAGAAAAATTTTAAGAGACTTGGGAGTAAAGTTTGGGCGTTATCATGTTTTTTTATTCAAACTATTAAAGCCTGAAGCTGTTTCTTTAAGAACTTTATTATGGAAAAATTTTAACCAAAAATATTTTGAATTAACACCACCTACGTTTGGTTTAAATTTTTTAGATGATAAAAATAAACAAAATAAAAAATTTATGCTTTTATGTGGATTTGAAAATTTTGATAATTATTTTGTTAGAATTGATATTCTAGAAAGATTGTTTGTGCTAATTATTAACGCTAGCCCCGAAAAGGATAAAGAAATTAAACTAGTACCAGAGATGCTTAATTTATTAGGATGTAGTAAAGATAACTTTAAGAAATTAATTGAAAAAATGAATTATAAAACATCAGAAAAAGACAATGACATATACTTTAGATATAATCCAAAAAAACAAATTAAAAAAAATTTTAAAAAAATAGATACTTCAAACAGCCCATTTAAAATACTGAAAAACTTAAATTTAAATTAATGATTAGCTTTTTTAAAAACAAAGAAAAAAATGAACCTCAGGACAGCTCTTATTCTAAAATTGCTGCCTTGCTAATTCATGCAGCAAAAATAGATGAGGCTTATGAAAAAAAAGAAGAAGATATTATTAGAGAAACACTTATTGATTTAGGTGCACCAATCTCTAAGATTGATAAAATTATGTCTGAAGCAATAATTATTGAGGATAATTCAAATCAAATATTAGATTTTACTAGAGAGGTAAAAAATGTTCCAAATTCTGATAAAATTAAAATAATTGAGTCATTGTGGAAAATCATCTATTCAAATGATAGTGCTGACATTTATGAAACAAACTTAATGAGAAGACTCTCAGGCTTACTATATGTGGATGCTAAGACAATGGGGGACTTAAAATTAAAAGTAAAAAGTGAATTAGGAAAATGACATACGTTGTAAATGACAAATGTATTAAGTGTAAATTAATGGACTGCGTTGAAGTTTGTCCTGTTGATTGCTTTTATGAAGGCAAAAATATGCTTGTAATTAAACCGGAGGAGTGTATAGATTGTGGCGTTTGCGAGCCAGAATGTCCAGTAGATGCGATAGTAGCAGATACTGAGTCTGGGAGCGAAAAATGGCTTGAACTAAATACAAAGTATTCTGAAATTTGGCCAAATATAACTATTAAAAAAGATCCTCCAGAGGACAATGAAAAATATAAAAATGAAGAAAACAAGTACGACAAATATTTTAGCGAAAATCTTTAAAAAAACCCCTGAGAAAAAAGTAAAAAAAAAAACTAAAACTAAGGTAGCCAAAAAGCCTAAGCCTCCTAAAGCTAAAGTTGTTAAAAAAAATATTCCAGTTAAGAAAACTAAAGCGACAAAAGTAACTACAACTAAAATTAAAAAAAATTTAAAAAAAGTTTCTAAAAAAACTGCTCCAGAAAAAGTAGAAATAAAAACTGATAATTTAAGAATTTCAAAAAGTAATGAAGTTAAGCCTGAGATTAAAAAGGTAAAAAAACAAGAAACAGAAAAAAGAGAATATAAAATTAAAGATTATGTTGTTTACCCAAAACATGGTGTTGGCCAAATTACAGAGTTTAAAAAAATTAATATTGGTGGAATTGATGTTGAGACTTATGTTCTTAAATTTGAAAAAGACAAAGCCAACGGTATGGTTCCTGTAAATAAGCAGTCTCATCTTAGACCTCTTGCGACAATAAATCAGGTCAATAAATGCATATCTATTTTAAAAAGTAAGCCAAAAATTAAAAGGTCTATGTGGAGTAGAAGAGCACAGGAATATGAAGCAAAGATTTCTTCAGGCAAAATCTATGAGCTTGCAGAAGTTGTTAGAGATTTAAATAAAGGTGACGATTTAATGGTTGATCAATCATACAGTGAGAGACAATTATTTGAAAAAGCGTATGAAAGAATTTTATCAGAATTTCAAATAGTGATGGGTGTATCATTAGAAGATACGCAAAAGAAATTAGATAAAGCATTAAAGAGAAATTTAGAAGGCCAAGCAAAAGCTATAGCTGCACCAACGAAGATTAAAGAACCTGCTGCAGAACCTGATACTGATCCAGAGCTAATTACCGATACTGAAGATTAAAAATTAGGGTAAAAAAAAACGCCTCTCACACATAACGTTATGAGAAGCGTTTTTTGAAAAGTCTAAGATACTATCTTTTTCTTTTCTTCGCTTTTTTAGCTTTTTTAGCTTTTTTCTTAGTTTTCTTTTTAGCTTTTTTAGCTTTTTTCTTTGTAGCCATCTTTAGCTCCCTGTTTAAGTTAAACGAATCAAAGTGATTCGTTGTTAACTTATTTTTATTTTTTTATACAAGTGATGTCAATTCATTAATTAATTAGTAAATCGCAAATTTATTTTAAATAAAAAGTTTTTTTTAATCTTTTTATTATGTAAAAAACATTAGCGTTTATGCGACTAATAATGATTTTTATAAAAATTAATTAAAAAGTTTTTCTAATTCGTTTTGATAAGTTTTTATAATTTTATATCTTTTTAATTTTAAAGTAGGGGTCATCATATTATTTTCAATTGTAAATTGATTTTTAATTACAAAAAATTTTTTTATTTTTTCTATTTTACTTAAATTTTTATTTATTTTTTCTATTTCTTTTTCAATTTCTTTATTCTTTATATCTTTATATTCTGAACTTAAAACAATTAGACAGACTAGGTAAGGTTTATTATCACCATAAACTAAACTTTGCTCTATGAAATTAGATTTATTTAAGTCACTCTCTATTTTAATCGGAGAAATATTATCTCCACCTGGAGTTATAATTATATCTTTTTTTCTATCTGTTATTTTTAAAAACTCACCATCAAACTCTCCAATATCACCTGTAGATAACCATCCATTCTTTAAAACTTTATTTGTTTCTTCTTCATTATTCCAGTAACCTAGCATAACATTTTCTCCTTTAACCAGAATCTCTCCATCATTTGTAATTTTAACTAAATTTCCTCTAAAAGGTTTGCCCACAGTCTCCACTCTAATTTCATTGATAGAATTGCAGCTTACCACAGGAGATGTTTCGGTTAATCCATAGCCCTGTAAGGTTGGAAGACCAATTGCATTTAAAAAATAACCCACTTCTTTGTCTAATGCTCCTCCTCCTGAAATGAATGCCTTTAAATTTCCACCAAATTGTTCTTTGATTTTCTTTCTTACTAAAAGATCACAAACAAAATTTATTAAACTTTCTATTAATGAAAATTGCTCTCTATTTAATTTCTTATTTCCAAGTTTAATAGTTTGATTGATTAAGAATTTTTTTATTCCTGTAGCTTTACTAAAATTAGTATTTATTTTTTGATATAAATTTTGATAAAATCTAGGAACGGCCGTCATTATCTCTGGGGAACAATTTCCCATATTTTTTATAAGTTTTTCTATACTCTCAGCATAGAATACCTGCGCTCCCACAACTATTTGGACAAATTGGACTGTATGCTCGTATGAATGAGAAAGGGGTAACCATGTCAAAAATTTAGGATTTTTAGAAATAAACTCTTTTAATAAACCAAGTGCTCCTTCACAATTGTTTAAAATTCCACCATGGCTTAACACAACTCCTTTTGGATTTCCTTGGGTACCTGAAGTATAAATTATACAAGCAACATCTTTTCTTTGAATTTTTAATTCAGAAAAATTTAACAAACTAAAGCTTTTATTTGCAAAGATTTGATTAATACTTACATGAAGCTCTTGATCAAACTCTTCAATTACATCAAAAAAAATTATTTTTTTTATAAATTTTTTTTTAGGTATAATATTTTTTATTTTTAAATATTGCGTCTCATCAGAAATGATTAAAATAGTTGGGGTGCAATCATCAATTATATACTCATAATCTCTTTCTGTATAAGTTGTATAAGCCGGAACTGTTATGCCTCCTGAAAGCATAATAGATAAATCTGATATCATCCATTCAGGTCTATTTTCTGATATCAACAAACATCTGTCACCTTTCTTTGTATATTTTGATATTTCCTCAGAAAGTTTGATGACATTTAAATACACATCCTCCCAAGAATATTTTTTTTCAACTTCTTTTAAGGACTGCAAAAACACACTTGTTTTATCTTGTGTTATATATTGATTATAAAATAGTTCTAATAAATTATTAACTTTGTTTATTTCCATAAAATATTGGTGGGCGAAGAGAGAATCGAACTCTCACTTCTTGCGAAACACGATTTTGAGTCGTGCGCGTCTACCAGTTCCGCCACTCGCCCTTTGTTTTCCTTATTATAACTATAAAATTAAATAGTATAAGAACATAATTTATATTAAAAACAAAAAAATGCTTAATAAATTATATCAAAAAACTTTGAAACTTGCTGCTCACAAGAGGTCAAATACTTATCTTGCAATTTTATCTTTTATTGAAAGTTCTTTTTTTCCAATCCCACCTGACGTCATGATTGCTCCAATGGTTATTGCAAAAAAAAATAATTATTTAAAAATTTTTTTAATAGCTACTTTATTTTCTTCACTTGGAGGCATCCTTGGATATTTCATTGGATCTTATTTTTTTGATCTTGGAATGATTGTAGTAGAATTTTATAATTATGAAGAAAAGGTAATTAATCTTAAAAATAGCTTATCTGAAGGAAGTGGTCTTTATGTTTGGCTTGCTACTTTATTTCTTGCTGGATTTACACCCTTGCCCTTTAAAGTGTTCACAATAACTAGTGGTATGATTGGTTTTAATTTGCCTATATTTTTCATTATTTGTCTATTTTCTAGAGGGTTAAGATTTTTTATTGTCTCATACCTATCATATAAATTTGGTGATATTTTTAGCAAGTTTATGAAAACTGATGCTGCAAAATGGTTTACAATTTTGGGTATTATAATTGTATTAATTTTTGCCCTAATATTTTTTGTAATTAAATAACACAAATATGATTAACCGAAAAACTACAATTCATCTTATATTGTTATTCAGTATTTTTGCTGTTTCAGCAGCCTATTTTATTGAATATATTTTAGGTCATCAGCCTTGCAATCTTTGTTTAATTGAAAGAATACCTTACGTCGTCTCAATAGTTATAATTATAATTTTTATGTTTATTCAAAAGTTTGAAAGGTTTTTTTTAATAATTTTAAGTATTACATTTATTATAGCATTCGTTATTTCGTTTTATCATTTTGGAATAGAACAAGGTTTTATAAAAGAATCTTTAGTTTGTGACTTAAACTCTAACAATACTGATTTAACTAAAGAAGCACTCTTAAATCAGCTACAAGAAGTCACAGTTAGCTGTAAAGATGCAACTTTTAAAATTTTGGGCTTATCTCTTGCCACAATTAATATTTTTACCTCTTTAATAATTGCAACTATAACTATAAAACTTTTCTTAACTTATGAAAAAAACAAATAAAAAAAAAGTAAAAGAATTTATTAGAGTTGATCATGCGGGTGAAAGAGGAGCAGTAAAAATTTATGAAGGTCAATTACTAGCTCTAAATACATTTGTTAAAGATGAAAATCTAAAAAAGAAAATTGAAGAAATGAAAATTCACGAAAAAGAACACTGTGAGTATTTTGAAAATGAAATTAAAAAAAGAAATATAAAACCAACAAAATTTTTACCTTTGTGGGATTTACTTGGTGTCGGACTTGGTTTTGGTTCAACAATCTTGGGGAAGAAGGCTGCTATGCTATGCACTGCTTCAGTAGAAGAAGTAATTGACGAACATTATTTAGATCAAATTAACGCATTAAAAAATGATGAGAAAAAATTAAAAGAAAAAATAATTAAGTTTAGGGAAGATGAATTACATCACAAGGATATAGCCTATAAAGAAGGTGCAACAAAAAAAGGAATGTATTCTATTTTAGATAAATTAATTAAAACTGGATCAAAAATTGCTATTAATATTTCTGAAAAAATATAATTAAGCTTCTAACTCAACATCCCAATACAAATAATCCATCCAGCTTTTGTGTAGGAAATTCGGTGGGAAATTTTTACCATTTTTGTGTAGATCTTCTGTAGATGGTTGATATGGCTCCTGGTTTAAGCTCATATCCAAATTTTTCAATAACCTTCCACCTTTTTTTACATTGCATGAAGAGCAAGCGGTTATAACATTATCCCAATTGGTTTCCCCTCCCTTAGATCTTGGAAGTAGATGGTCAAAAGTAAGATCTTCACCACTTCCACAGTATTGACAGGAAAATTTATCTCTTAAAAAAACGTTAAATCTAGTGAAACTAGGGTTGGACTGTGGTTTTATAAAACTTTTTAATGCAATAACGCTTGGCAATCTCATATTAAATGATGGGCTTCTAATAACTCTTTCATAATTGCTAACTATGGTAACTCTATCTAAAAAAACAGATTTTATAGAATCTTGCCAGTTCCATAAAGACAATGGATAATAACTTAAAGGTCTATAATCAGCATTTAAGACTAATGCAGGACATTTCTCTAAAGACAAATTTTGATCATTAAAAATCATTATAAAAAATTCTAACTGAAAAAAATTAATTTATCAATAAATAGAATTTAATTATATTTAAAAATTATTTTTAATATAATTTAAAGCTACACTTGAGGCTTCAACAGGAATATGATGTTCACAGTTCTCTATCATTTTAGTTTCAACTTCAATATTATTTCTAATTAGAAAATCTTTTGCCTCTAATAAAAATGTCGGTGACACAACTGCGTCTTTATCACCGTGTATCAAGAGCATTTTAGTAGAAGAAGATTTTCTTTTGCTAAGATCGTCTTGATTTATTATTTTACCAGAAAAACCAACAATACAATTATAGTTTTCACTGCTTGTTAGTCCTAGGTTTATAGACATCATACACCCCTGGCTAAAACCAGATAAGCAAATTTGAGAGCTGTTAAGATTGTACTCACTTTTAACCTCTTCAATATATTTTTGAAGTTTAGTTTCTGCTTTTTTAGATTCTTCTAAAATATAACTTGGATCATCTTTGGTTAAATCAAACCATTGAAAACCAGCTGGGTTGATTGTGCATTCTTCGTGTCCATTTGGACATAAAAAGATTGTATTTGGTAGAAATCTTTTCCAATTTAAAGTTAACATACTTATATCTTTTCCATCCCCACCGTATCCATGAAGTAAAATTACCACATGCTTAATTGGTATATTATCTTCTGGTTTTATGATTGTAGTTGTTAGACAAAATGTCATGGATGTTTTTTTATGTTTTTTTATTTAGAAAATATACTACAGTATAATTATGATTTCTGGAACGTTAGTTAAAATTCTTGGCATAGTGCTTTTGATAGTTGTTGCTATTGTATTAATATTGGGAATTGGAACTCTATTTAAAGGAGGAGAGACCAGTAAAAAATATTCAAATAAATTAATGCAGTACAGAGTACTTTTTCAATTTATAGCCATAATTGTTTTGGTTTGTTTTGCTTATTTTTTTAAAAATTAATCGTATTGTTTTAGCCAATTAATAAACTCTACGTTATTAAAATCAATAGATCCCATAATGCGTCCAAACTCTTCACCTTTTTTATTAAATAAAATAGTTGTAGGAACTCCCCTTAAAGAAAATTTTTTAGCTAGAGTAATTGGTGCATCAAAATATATTTCTAGATTTTGAATGCCTAGTTCTTTAAAAAAGGTATCTGATTTTGAGAAATTTTCCTGGCCAATATTAATAGGAAAAATTTTTAAATTATCAAAATTACTATTTGATTGTAAATCATCTAGAGATGGCATCTCCTCTCTGCAGGGAGCACACCAAGTAGCCCAAAAATTTAATATTAACAATTTTCCTTTAAAATCATCTAAATTTACATCGTAATCGTTTGAATCCTTAAAAACTACTTCCTCATATATTTTTGGATTTTTTGATAAAACTAAATTTTTTATATTAGGTTTTTCTAGAGCATAACTAATGTTGCTAGTTATTAGGTAGATAAATATTAATAATAATTTCATGCTAAATATGTATAATTAATTATCATGGTAAAAAATAAAAACAATATGGCAATATGGGGATCAAGAATAAAAAAAGATGCCTCAACCTTATTTCAAAAAGTTGGTAATTCAATAGATATTGATAAAAAGCTTTTTCAAGAAGATATTTTAGGATCAATTGTGCATGTTGAGATGTTATTTAGACAAAAAATTATTTCTTTTAAAATTAAGAATAAAATAATTTTTGGGCTTAATAACATCTCAACATGCACAATTGATCCTAAAATATCTTCTTGAAAAAGAAATTTTAAAAAATAAATTTGAATATAATAGAAAATATGAAGACATTCATATGAATATTGAAAAAAGATTATTTCAAATTATAGGGGAAGAGGCCGGATATGTACACACAGCTAGATCTAGAAATGATCAGGTGATTACTGATTTTAAAATGTGGACGACTTCAGCAACTAAAGAAATTAATAAGAATTTAGACAATATTATTAAGACCATTCTCAAAATTTCAGAAAAAAATATTGAAACCATAATGCCTGGATTTACTCACTTAAAAAATGCACAAGCAGTGTCTTTTGCTCATTATTTGATGTCTTATGTGGAAATGTTTAATAGAGACAAAAAAAGATTTACCTATAATTTAGAAAGTTTATCAGAAAGTCCGTTGGGTGTTGCTGCATTAACAGGTACTTCTTTTAATATTGATAGAAACTTTACTTCAAAAAAACTAGGATTTAAAAGACCAACGAATAATTCAATTGATACTGTCGCAGATAGAGATTTTGTTTTGGATTTTTTATATAGCGCTTCTGTTTGTTCAATGCATATTTCAAGAATTGCTGAAGAACTTATTATTTGGAACTCTGACGGATTCAACTTAATTACACTTTCAGACAAAGTGGTAACTGGTTCTTCAATAATGCCTCAAAAGAAAAATCCTGATTTGTTGGAATACTTAAGAGGGAAAACAGGAATGGTTTATGGAAATTTATTTTCAATGCTAACAATTCTTAAGGGACTTCCCATATCTTATTTTAAAGATCTTCAAGATGATAAAGAAATACTCTTCAAGTCTAATGAAATCCTTAATAATAGTATTGCTATCCTTAATGAGGTATTAAAAAATCTAAAACCTAATAAACAACAAATGTTAGACCTTGCTAACTCAGGATATATTACAGCTACTGACTTAGCTGACTATCTTGTTAAAAATCACTCAATGCCATTTAGAAAAGCATACCAAACTACCGCTTCTATTGTGAATTATGCAGAAAAGAAAAAGAAAAAATTAAATGAATTAAATATTGATGAGCTAAAGAAAATTGAACCAAAGCTTACAATTGAAGTTTTAAAGATATTTAACGTGAAAAACTCTGTAAACTCAAAAAAATCTTATGGTGGAACGTCTTTTGATAATATCAAAAAAATGATAATGAAATATAAAAAAGCTTAAAATGATAAAAAAGTTAATTTTAATTTCTATAATTTGTTCTTTCTTGTTTTCATGTGGAAAAAAAGGAAATCCCCAATATGACGGGAATGAAATGGTTTTTCCAAAGTCAGTAGATTGATGAAATATATAAATAAAAACTTAACAATTGAAAAAGTTAATGTTCAAAAAATAGCAAAAAAGTTTGGTACACCGACTTATTGCTATTCACATAAACAGCTAACAGAGAATATAAAAGACTTTAAAAAAAATTTTAGCTCCTTTTCTCCATTAATCTGTTTTGCTGTTAAATCTAATACCAATGTAAATTTAATAAGAGAAATTAGAAAATTAGGGTTAGGTGCTGATGTTGTTTCAATGGGGGAATTGATGATGGCTCTAAAAGCAGGTATAGACCCAAAAAAAATTGTTTTTTCGGGGGTGGGTAAAACCTCAACTGAAATAAGTTATGCAATTGATAAAGAAATTTTATTAATAAATGCTGAATCTAAAAGTGAAATTATTGAAATTGAAAAAATTGCAAAACTAAAAAAAAAAATTGTTAATATAGGAATTAGACTTAATCCCAATACAGATGCCAAGACATTAAAACAAATTTCAACTGGGAAAAAAGAAAATAAATTTGGTGTAGATGAAAAAACTTTTTTTGAATTAGTAAATTTTACAAATTATTCAAAAAATATTAACCTCAAATGCTTAAGTGTACATATTGGAAGTCAAATTTTAGATCACAAACCATACGAAAAAATGCTCAATGTGGTAAATAAAATAATAAAAAAAAGTGGTCATACTTTTGAATTTATTGATCTAGGTGGGGGTATGGGCATTTCTTATCAAAAAAATAGCAAAAAACTAAACTATCAAAAATATAACATTGCTATACAAAAATTTTTAAAGGATCAAAAAGTAAAAATAATATTTGAACCTGGCCGATCCATAGTTGGTAATATTGGGTTTTTAATTTCTCAAGTTATTTACATTAAAGAAAATATTAAAAAAGATTTTATCATATTGGATGCTGCAATGAATGATCTTATGAGACCAGCATTATATGGTGCAAATCACCAAACTATACCAGTAGTAAAAAGTAACAACATTTCAAAAAAAACTTATGAATTTGTTGGACCAATTTGCGAAAGTACTGACAAATTTACAACTATAAAAGGTTTTCAGAAATTAAAGGAAAAAGATCTCGTGGTAATGTGCGATGTTGGGGCTTATGGAATGTCACTAAGCTCAAATTATAATGTAAGACCAAAACCACCAGAATTAATCATTAAAGGGTCTAAGATTAATATTATTAAGAAAAGACAAAAACTAAAAGATATGCTTTAGTTTTTGATTAACATGATAAGAAATTTTTTATTTTCATTATTTTTTTTTTCAGGAATAGTTTTTATTTCCCTAATCTTCTTACCAGCAATTTTACTACCGAGCAAAATAGTTTTATTTGGTGGAAAAATTATGGGCTTTTGGACATCTTTATGTTTAAAGATATTCTTATCAACCAAGATAATCATTAAAGGCAAAAAAAATATAATTAATGGGAAAAAATTTTTTATAGCTGCTTCACACCAATCAATGTTTGAAACTTTTTTTTTACAAACTATCTTTAATTCTCCTGTTTTTATTTTAAAAAAAGAATTGCTAATGATTCCCATATTTGGCTGGTATTTGAAAAAAATAGGATCAATATCGATTAAAAGAAACAAAATTTCTAAAGAAAACTTAAGTTTTTTTGATGATATTTCTAAACAAGTAAGTTCATCAGAAAGACCATTAATAATTTTTCCACAAGGAACAAGACTATCTCCAGAAGATAGAACTCCTTTTAAAAAAGGATCTGGTAGAATTTATGAAGAATTAAATATTTCATGTCAGCCAATTGCAATCAATTCTGGGAATACTTGGCCAAAATATGGTGAAAAAAAAATTAACACCACTCTGACAGTTTCAATTTTAAAACCTATTGAACCTGGACTAAGCAAGGAAATTTTTACAAAGGTATTAGAAAATACTATTTATACTGAACTTGATACTTTGAATTAGCCTTTCATAGGCATTACAACAAATATACTGTCAAAATCGCCCGGATCTTTAATTAATGCCGGAGACCCTGTGTCATTGAAAAAAATTTCAATCTTATCTCCATCAAGTTGTGATGCTACATCAATTAAATATCTAGAATTAAAACTTATCTCTAGATCATGATCAAACTTTACGTTTAAACTTTCTTTTCCATCACCACTATTTGTGTTGTTAACTGATAAGTTTAAAACGTCTTTCGACAAATTAAATTTAACTCCATCTTTTTTATCTAATGAAACTGACGCAACTCGATCAACTGAGTCTAAAAATAATTTTAAATCTATTTCTAGCTTCTTTTGATTGTTCTTAGGTATTACCTGAATATAATTAGGAAATTTTCCGTCGATTAACTTAGATATCAATATACTATTATTTAATTCAAATTTTATTTTAGATTTAATATTTGAAATTTTAACATCACCATCATAACTTTCTAGCAACGAACATAATTGAAAAATTGTTTTTTTAGGAAGTATTATTGGTTCAAAATCTACTTGCTCATCTAATCTTATTTTTGAAATAGACATTCTATGACTGTCTGTAGCTGCTGCTGTTAAAAAATTTTTATCTTCAATTTGTGTTTGATGAAAAAAAATTCCACTTAAATAGTGTCTAGTTTCATCATTAGAAACTGAAAATTTACATTTATTTAATAATTTTAATAATTGTTTTGATTTTATAGAAAATTCATTTTGATTAAAGTTTTCGTCTGTTAGTGGAAACTCAGATGCACTAATACAATTTAGATTGAAAACAGATTTTTCAGACTCAACTTGAAGTTTGCTAACGTCCGTCAAAGATAAATTAATTTTTTTTCCTGATGAAAATTTTCTTATAATGTCATACATGATAGATGACGTAGTTGTCGTGTTTCCTTCTTCTATAACTTCAACATTGTTAATTTGATGAATAAATATTAAATCTAAATCTGTTGCAGTAATTGTTAGATTTGAATTGCTAGCATTTAACAAAACATTTGACAGAATAGGAAGTGTGCTTCTTTTTTCAATTACGCCTTGGCAATAATTAAGTGCTTGTTGCAGATCTTGTTGATTAACGTTAAATTTCATTTTCTTTATTATACAATATCTGATTTTTTAGATTATTAATATTGTTTGTCATTTCTGGATCTTTTTCCTTCAATTTTTCAATGGTTTTAACCGAATGAATGATTGTTGTATGATCTCTATTAGAAAATTCTCTTCCAATCTCAGGCAATGACTTGGATGTCAAAATTTTTGTTAGATATATTGCTGTTTGTCTTGGTCTTACAAGATATCTAGATCTTCTTGAAGAAAGCATCTCACTTTTACTAATTTTAAAGAATTTACATACGGTCGATTGTATTAAATCTATTGTTACCTTATTTTCTCCAATATTTAATAAATCTTTTAGAACTACTTTCACTTCTGATAAATTTGGAACTTTGTTGTAAATTCTTGAAAAAGAAACAACTCTATTGATTGCTCCTACTAGCTCTCTAATACTTGTGGTTATTTCTGTGCTTATAAATTTTTGTATTTCTTCTGAAATATTTACTTGATTTGAATAAAAAATGTTTAGTTCCTCTGTTTTTTGTTTAACAATTTTACTTCTAAGTTCATAGTCTGGTTTTTGTATATCAACAACAAGGCCTCCAGCAAATCTTGATTTAATTCTATCTTGGATTCTTGATAATTTGTTTGGAGCTCTGTCGGCAGAGATTATCACTTGTGAGCCTTTATCTAATAGAGCATTAAACGTATGAAAAAACTCTTCTTGCATTGCTTCTTTACCATTCATAAATTGAATATCATCTATCAATAATATGTCGGTATTTCTAAAATACTCTTTAAACTTTACCATATCATTAGATTTAATTGATTTTACAAACTGATACATAAATCTCTCAGCAGAAATAAACATAACTTTGTTTTTTTCTTTTAATGAAAGACCAATTGAATTTAATAAATGTGTTTTTCCCATTCCAACTCCCCCATAAATATAAAGCGGATTATAATGAGAAATATTTTCTGAAACTTTCATGGATGCTTCATAGGCAAGCTTATTACTTGTTCCTGTTATAAAATTATTAAATCTTTTATTTGGGTCTATTCTGTTGTATTGCAAGTATGTATCTTTAATAAAGGATACGTTTTCATTATTTTCATTTTTAGTAATATTATTTTCTATTTCATTTTCAGAATTTTTTTCAATAATCTTAAACTCTATTCTTGTTAAATCTTTCTTATAAGTTTTTACTATTTGCAAAATTTGATCTAAATATCTTGAAGTAATCCAGTCTCGGATAAATCTAGTAGAAACTGAAAGTAAGACATAACTATTCATCTCTTCAACAAAGTCTATCTTTCTAAGCCAGCTTTCATATATATCGCTACCTAGCTTATTTTTCATATCCTTTTGAATTACAACCCAATCTAGAGCTTCAGAAGATACATCTTTGGTACTTTGTGTTGGGTTGTTACTTGTCATAAAAATTTGTAGGAATAAAGTCAGTTAGAAGCAAAATAATTTTTTTGCAATAAATAATTTTATAAAAGCAAAAATAAATAAAATCTATAATTGCAATAAATAATTTAGTAAAAATAAAAATAAATAAAATCTATAGGTGATTCATTTCTAACGGGAATATTCTTTCTAATGCTGATATAATATTGCAATCAAGAAGTGGTCTGTTTTTTATCTTAGAAATTATTTTGCCAAAATGTTATTTGATCGAACGATTAAGTTTTACAAATTTAAAATCTATGAGTGTAAGATTTATAAATTATGTTTCGTATTATTTTACTAAATCTATATATGGTTAATCTAGAAATAAGATTTCTTATATGATGTGAATACTATTAGTTGAAATTTAAAATCGCCGTATATAATTAATTATAAAGCTGAAATTTTCTTTGTTATTCTTGAAATGTTTCTTGAGGCATTTGCTTTCTTTATAATTCCGGTTTTTGCAACTTTCATTAATTCAGAGTTCAACTTTGGCAAGAATTTTAGAGCTTCATCTTTTTTCTTTTCTACTAGAAGTAGATTCATTTTTTTTATAGCATTTCTATACTTACTCTTGCGAGCCTTATTAACCAGTGTTTGCGTAGCAATTTTTCTAATTCTTTTAATTGCGGATTTTGTGTTTGCCATAAGCGCAGTGGTATAGCTTGAGAATTTATACTGGTCAATAGAATAATTCCCTATTTTTGGCAAGTATTACAAAAGAAAGTTGATCTATTAGATATAAATATTTTCTGAATTTTCCCATTACATTTAGTCCTGAGGCAGCTTAGGTCTTCTCTTTGGTAAACTCTAAATTCTTTTTGGAAGTTTCCACTTTTTCCTGTGATGTTTTTAAAATCTCGAATACTTGACCCTCCTTTTTTAATAGCCCTATTAAGTATACTTTTTGAATAAGTAATAATTTTTTTGCAATCTTGCTTGGTTAACTTTGATGCGTAGATCGTTGGATTAATTTTGCACAAAAATAAAATTTCACTAGCATAAATATTTCCAATTCCTGATACAAATTTTTGATCTAATAAGAAACTTTTTATGTCTTTCTTTTTATTTGTGAAATAACCAATTAAATATTCTAAGTTAAAATTTTTAAAAAAAGGTTCTGGTCCTAAGTGACTAAATCTTTTTTCAAGTTCCTTCTTGTTCTCTATAAATTTAAAAAAACCAAATCTTCTAGGATCATTGTATATAACTTTTAAATCCTCAAAATGAATTTCAACATGGTTATGTTTTTTTGGGAGGCTTGGTGAGTTATAAAAACTAGTATTGGTAAACTTACTAATGTTATTTTTTTTTATTAAATGCACAGTTCCAGACATCCCTAAATGAATTAAACAAAAAGATTCATCATAAAAATTCAAGATCAAATACTTTGAAAATCTAGTTACTTTTTTAATAATTTTATTTTTTAATAATTCTTCAAATTTTATAGGAATTTTAAACCTTAAGTTTCTATTCGTAATTATTATTTTTTTGATTTTTTTACGCTCTATTTTTTTAGATAACGATTGTTTAACTATTTCTACTTCTGGTAATTCTGGCATTTGAGACTATATTATCAATAAATAATAAATTTAATATGCAACAATATCTCCAAAATAAAAAAGGTCTTGTTCAAAGTGTCTTTGATAATGTCTATGACAAGTACGATTTGATGAATGACTTTATGTCATTAGGAGTTCATAGGGTTTGGAAAAAAGATCTATTAAGTTGGATGAACCCTTCAAATAATAAAATCTTAATTGATGTTGCCTGTGGTACTGGTGATCTTGGTAAGCTTTTTTTAGATGCAACTAGTAAAAATGGCGAAATATTTTGTGTCGATCCAAATAAAGGAATGATTGGTAAAGGCAAAGAAAAGTTAAGTACTTATAAAAATATCAATTGGATAATAGCTCCAGCTGAAAAATTGCCCATTAAAGATAATTCTTGTGATTATTACACAATTAGTTTTGGGCTGCGAAATACTAAAGATCTGAACAAAGCTTTAACAGAAGCTTATAGAGTTTTAAAACCAGGAGGTCGTTATTTATGTTTAGAATTTTCTAAAATTCAAAACTCTAATTTGGACTTTATATATAAAAATTATTCAAAACTTATTCCTTTAGTTGGTAAAGCCATTGTTGGACAAAAAGAACCTTACGAATATCTAATAAAAAGCATTGAAGAATTTATTAATCAAGAAGAATTAATAGATTTAATGAATAAAAATAAATTTGTTAACTGTAGTTATAGGAATTTATCAGGTGGAATTGTAGCTATACATTCAGGTTGGAAAATCTAATGTTAAAAAAAATATTTATTTTATTTAAATTGGGAAGAAAATTAGCTCGTTCTGACATATTAGCTATTCTTTCTAAGTTTAAAAGACCACCTTTAGCAATAAAGATTCTCTTTCAAATACTTTCATTTTCTTTTTCGGCCCCTAATAGAACAGATGTAAACGAAAATGAAGGAGCAAAACTATCTAAATCCCTACAATCAATGGGAACTACATTTATTAAGTTAGGACAATTTTTAGTTACTAGACCTGATATTATTGGAGATGATTTAGCAAAACAATTAGAGGGCTTACAAGATAGATTGCCCGCTTTTAGTTTGACTGAAGCAAAAGCAATAATTAGAAAAGACTTAGGAGATGATACCTTCAACTCAATCATTGATTTAAGTGAACCAGTTGCAGCTGCTTCAATAGCACAGGTTCATAAAGCAAAAATAAATGACAATGGAACCATAAAAGATGTTGCTATTAAAATTTTGAGACCAGATATTAAAAAAGTATTTAATGAAGAGATTGATGCCTTGATGCTTTTTGCTTTTATGGTTGAGTCATTTATAAAAAAAACAAAAAGATTAAAATTAGTAGAAGTTGTTTTTCTTCTTAAAGAGATAACTAATTTAGAAATGGATTTAAGATTTGAGGCAGCGGCTGCAAATGAATATGCAGAAAATACAAAGAATGATGCAGGTTTTAGGGTTCCTGCTATCTATTGGAATTTTACAAGCGAAAATGTGATGACACTTGATTGGGTTGACGGTGTTTCTATTCGTGAAACAGAAGATTTACAAAAAAGAAACATAGACACTAAGAGAATAGCCTCTGATGTTATTCAGCATTTTTTAAGACATGCTGTCAGAGATGGTTTTTTTCATGCTGATATGCATCAAGGAAATATATTTATTGATAATAATGGACAAATTGTTCCTATAGATTTTGGTATAATGGGTAGATTGGATAACCTAAGCAAAAGATTTTTAGCTGAAATTTTATTTGGATTTATTCAAAGAGACTATAAAAAAGTTGCTGAGGTACATTTGGTGGCTGGTCTAGTTCCTAAGGATGTACCAGTTAATGATTTAGCACAAGCATTAAGATCAATTGGTGAACCAATCTTTGGCCAATCTGTAAAAGATATTTCTGGGGGAAAATTATTAAAACAACTTTTTGAAGTTACGGAAAAATTTAATATGCAGACTCAACCTCAATTATTAATGTTACAAAAAACAATGGTAGTTGTTGAGGGTGTTGCTAGAAAACTTAACCCTAATACCAACATATGGGAAACTTCAAAACCAGTTTTAGAAAATTGGCTAAGAGAAACAAAAGATCCAATTAACACCTTAAACGAAAGTTTAAAGACTACCACTGAAGTAATTAAAAGATTACCTGATTTTCCAGAGATTATGGATAAAGCCAATCAAGCTTTATCATTTTTAGCAAGTGGGCAGATCCCACAAAATTCAAATTCATTTACCGCCTTAAATGAAAAGAGATCTGAAATGACTGCCTTTAGAAATCAGTCTATTGTTGGATTATTACTGCTTGTAATTATTGGTCTAGTAGTATTTTAATTCGCACAATGAATAATATATCTGAAAGAAAAATACTTTTAATAATATGTGGTGGCATATCTGCTTATAAAAGTTTGGAGCTAATTAGATCTTTAAAAAAATTAGGCGCAAAAGTTAAAACTATTCTTACCAAAAGTGCTAAAGAATTCGTAACCCCTTTGTCTGTTGCCTCGCTATCTCAAGAAAAAGTTTATGATGATTTATTTAGTCCTGAAAATGAGTCTGAAATGGACCATATTTCACTATCTAGATGGGCAGACTTAATTGTTGTGGCTCCAGCTACGGCTAATACAATTTCTAAATTGAGCGCAGGATCCTCGGAAGATCTCGCTTCAACTGTAATTTTGGCTTCTGATAAAGATATTTTTTTAACGCCAGCTATGAATGTTAGAATGTGGGAACACCCATCAACAAAAGAAAATCTTAAAAAATTACAGTCATTTGGTTATAAGATTATTGGTCCTGAAATTGGAGATATGGCCTGTGGAGAATTTGGTGAAGGGAAAATGACTGAACCGGATAATATTATTCAAGAAATCAATTCATACTTTGGTGAATTAAATAAAAATTACAAATTAAAAGCCTTAGTAACGGCTGGACCAACTAATGAATATATTGATCCTGTAAGGTTTATAACAAACAAGTCTTCTGGAAAACAAGGATATGCCTTAGCAAAATCATTAGCTAAAAAAGGTTTTCAAACCACTTTAATTTCTGGACCTACAAATTTAGAGGTAGGGAGCAATATAAATTTGATTAAAGTAGAAACTGCAGATGAGATGTTGAAAGCTACACAAGATAATTTACCAGCAGATGTAGCAATTTTTTCAGCAGCTGTTGCTGACTTTAAAGTTAAAGAAATAAATAATAACAAAATAAAAAAGCAAGAAAAATTGCATTTAGAACTAGAAAAAAATATTGATATTTTAAATTATGTATCAAAACATAATTCCCTTAGACCAAAATTGGTAATTGGATTTGCTGCAGAAACTAATGATGTGAAAGAAAATGCAAAAAAAAAATTAGAAGAAAAAAATTGTGACTGGATAATAGCAAATGATGTTTCCAACAAAACAATTGGATTTGACTCTAGTTTTAATGAAGTTTCAATTTATTATAAAGATAAAAGTATGAATGATGAAACACTTGCAATAAAAAGCAAATCTGAAATTTCTGATGAAATAGTAGATAGGGTTATTAAAAAATTAAATTAAAATTCAGTGGCTAAAATATTAATCAAAAAATTAAATCCTAAAGTAGAATTACCTGCTTACAAAACAGATGGTGCTTCAGGTATGGATTTAATGGCTTTTATAGAAGAGCCTATTAGAATAGCTCCTAATAGCTCATATTTAGTGCCTACGGGGCTTTCAATGGCATTTTCAGAGGATTATGAAGTGCAAATTCGTCCTCGATCTGGTTTGGCTGCTAAAAAGAGTATTACAGTTTTAAATACCCCGGGAACAATTGATAGTGATTATAGAGGAGAAATTAAAGTTATACTTTTTAATCATGGTAAAGAAGATTTCCTTGTCAATAATAAAGATAGAATAGCACAAATGATCTTAATGCCAGTAATTAAGATGGAGCTTGAAGAAACAGATAATTTGCCAGATACATTACGAGGTGATGGTGGATTTGGCTCAACAGGTAAATGAATAACCAATTAAGAAAAGCATCAATAGACAGATATTCAAGACAAATAATACTAAAGGATATTGGTACTGTAGGGCAAAAAAAAATTATATCTGCAAAGGTTTTAATTGTTGGAATGGGTGGTTTAGGGTCTCCTGTTACCGAATTTCTTGCAAGAGCTGGGGTTGGTTCGATAGGAATAGTTGATGATGATAAAGTTAGTTTATCCAATCTACACAGACAAAGTCTTTATAACACTAGTGATATAGGAAAATTTAAAGTTCAAGTAGCAAAAGTTAAAATTAAAAAAATAAACCCAAATATCAAAATTAAGATTCATAAAATAAGACTGAATAAAAATAATTTTAATAAAATTATAAAAGATTATGATTATATAGTTGATGGCTCTGATAATTTTTCCACAAAATTTTTATTAAATGATTTTTGTTATAAATTTAAAAAAATACTTGTAACAGGAGCTATAAGTAAATTTGACGGTCATATATTTACTTTTAATTTTAAGAATAAAAAAATCCCATGTTTAAGATGTTTTTTTCAAGACTCTGATATTTCAGATGATTTATTAAATTGTGAGGCAGAAGGCATTCTTGGTACTGTTGCTGGTATAATTGGAACTATACAAGCAAACGAAGTTTTAAAGAAAATACTTGGTATTGGAAAGAGTCTTGATGGATATATTTTTATCTTAGATTTATTACAATTAAATTTTAGAAAAGTTAAACTTAAAAAAAGAAAAAACTGTTTTTGTAAATGATAAAAAAAATAGTTATTTATGTTTTGTGTCTATCAGTTTTATTTAGCCAATTTTCAATAGCAGAAGAAAAGTTTCTTTCTTTAAAAAAGAGTAAAGTAAATGTTCGATATGGACCAAGTTTTGATTCAGAGATTAAATATATTTATAAAAAAATAAATTTACCAATAAAACAAATAGATCGAAAAGAAAATTTTAGAAGAATTGTAGACTTAAAAAATAATAGTGGATGGATCCATGTTTCTCAGGTTAAAAAATCAAACTCTATTATCATTTTAGAGGACAAAATTTTGTATAAAAAACCATCTAACTTTTCAAAACCAATAGCTAAAATAGAAAAAGGAAGATTATTAGTTTTAAAAAAATGTGAAAATATATGGTGTAATGTAAAAACTGATGATTATTCCGGTTGGGTCAAAACTGAAAATATTTGGGGTTCTATTAAATAAAATCAGCACATAGTGATTTAACACTATTTTCAGCTAGTCTTGTAGTGTGAGTATACTCTTTATGATCAATCCCAAGTTCTATAGTTGCACTATCTGACTTAAATTTAGAAATTTGATCATCATTTAATTTGAAATGAATAAATTGCACTGAAGAAGCTTTTCCTTCTGCTGATGTTCTATCGACATCTTCTTCTGGAACAGCCATAACAATTTCATCGTTAATTTTTATGAATATTTTTTCTTCAATTCCTCCAACTTTACCTAAGAATGCAGCTCTTGAAATTGGGTTATCAATTTCAAACATTAGAGTAGCCGTAAGTTCTTTTCCATTTGGAACTAAAGGGTTGTAAGCTATTAATTCATCTTTTAATTGCTCATCTCCTCCTTTTTCGATGTGAAGCATTTCTTGAACTTGAGCAACCATAGTTTCAAAACTTTCAAAATAAAAAGTTGCATAAGGACCAAGTGCTATTCTTCTATCTTTTTTAAACTCAACTAAATCTTTTCTAATTTGTTTTCTGCTTTTTGCATAAACATCAGATGGTAATAAATCTTGTTTTTCTATTTGTCTTTTTTCTTTGCTCATAATTATAATCTATAACTTTTCGCCATTAATTCGATAGGATGAAGTGCCTCATCATTTGCAATATTTGTATCTGTTTCTAATTGTTTTAAATGCTTACCTGCCAAAGGACAATCGGAAGCCATATATTTATTATTTTTATTTTTAATTTGTCTTGCTGTTGGTGTTCCAACTTTTACAGCTAAATCATGAGTCTCCTTCATCACACCAAAAGTTCCCCCATGACCAGCACATCTTTCAACAACATCCATTTTTATATTAGGAATAAATTTCAGCATATCTCTAGATTTAATACCCATGTTTTGAGCTCTTGCATGACATGCGTTGTGAACCGTAACTCCACCATCAATTTCTTGTAAACCTTCTGCTAGGCCCTCGTTTTGTGCTATATCAACGATATATTCATCTATATCGCTAACACTTTTTGAAAGTCTTTTAATGTTTTCGTCATTTGGCAATAGTAAAGGCCATTCGAATTTTAGCATTAGGCCACAGCTGGCTGTTAGAGTAATAATTTGATAACCCTTATCGACCCACTCCAGTAAATCTTTGGAAACTTTCTTGGCTTGCTCTACAACTTTTGGTAAATCTGCTTGTTCAAGATAAGGCATTCCACAACAACCTGGATAAGCTTCTTGAACCTCTACTCCATTTTTCTTTAAAACTTTTAATGCAGCCACACCTGTATCTTTTTTATTAAAATTAACAAAGCACGTTGAATAAATTACAACTTTTCTATCTTTAGATGGAGCTTCACTATTTGTTGGAATATTATTTTTTTTAAAATAATTTGTAAATGTTTCTGAATTATAAGTTGGTAGTTTAACTCTCATATCAATTCCAGCAACTAATTCTAATATTTTTCTAAAGAATTTATTTTTAATGTTTGATGTCCAGTTTATTAGTGATGATAGCATTACACCAATTTTTCCATTTCTATCAATTTGAGCTAGTTGTGCAGGAACTGCTGGCAATTTATTTAATTTTTTTTGAGCCGTTCTATATCTCAACATTAAATGAGGAAAGTCTAAATCAAAATCATGCGGTGGAACATAAGGACACTTAGTCATAAAACACATGTCGCATAAAGTACAAGCGTCTACCACAGGTTCAAACTGTTCACTTTTTAAACTTTCTACATCCTCATTTTCTGACTCATCTATCATATCAAATAATTTTGGAAACGAGTCGCATAAATTAAAACATCTTCTACATCCATGGCAGATGTCGAATGCTCTTCTCATTTCGTCATCTAATTTTTTGGGGTCTAAAAAATCAGGATGCTCAAAATTTATTGGATGTCTAATGGGTGCGTCTATGCTGCCTTCTTTACTCATATTCAAAAATTTTAGGATTTAATGGTGGGGAAGAACCCCACCATAAATTAAGTCTTATTTACGCAATAGATTCTAATGTTTTTTGGAATTTACCTGCGTGTGATTTTTCAGCTTTTGCTAAAGTTTCAAACCAATCAGCAATTTCTGAAAAGCCTTCTTCTCTAGCTGTTTTTGCCATACCTGGGTACATGTCTGTATATTCATGTGTTTCACCTTGTACCGCTGAAGCTAAATTCGCTTTAGTCTCACCAATCGGTAATCCTGTAGCTGGGTCTCCAACTTCTTCAAGGTACTCAAGGTGTCCATGTGCATGACCTGTTTCACCTTCAGCTGTTGATCTAAATACAGATGCTACATCGTTATAACCTTCAATATCTGCTTTTTGAGCAAAATATAAATAACGTCTGTTTGCTTGGCTCTCGCCTGCAAATGCATCTTTTAAGTTTTCTTCTGTTTTACTACCTTTTAATGACATATTTTTCTCCTTAATGATTATTGTATATATATAATCGTTCTAAACTGTAAGTCAACAGTTTAGAATTGTTTTAATGTAAATGTTAAATTATTGAAATAATTGAATTAATTTTGATTTTGATTATCACTCGCAACTTTAATTAAAACTTCTACTGATTTTATTTTTTTTCCTGTGATATTTTTTTTTACATTAACAGAATCAATATCCTCATCACTACAATCAATTAATTCATTTGTGTCTTCATCAAAAAAGTGGTGGTGCTCAGTTACGTTGGTATCAAAATAACTTTTATCTGAATTTATAGAAATTTCTTTTAAGTATCCTTTTTTTTCAAATGCATGAATTGTATTGTAAACTGTGGCTAAAGAAATTTTTTCACTCAACTTATCCTCAATAATTTTAGTTAAATCATTTATTGTAAAGTGAAAAGTTTTTTCAGGTGAAAATAATACTTCACAAATTTTTAATCTCTGTCTTGTTGGTCTTAAGCCAGATTCCCTTAGTTTTTCTGTGTATATACTTATATTACTCATTACTGTTTATAATAGTTCTAAACTATTTCTATATTATAATTATGATAAATCAAGTATTAAGGGACTGAAATTTATGAAAAAAAACTCATTCACATACGATGAGCTAATAAGCTGCGGAAATGGCGAACTTTTTGGCCCAGGTAATGCAAAATTACCACTTCCACCAATGCTTATGTTTGATAGAATAACAGAAATCAACGAGGACAATGGTGCATTTAGCAAAGGCTCTTTAAAAGCAGAACTTGATATCAAAGAAGACCTTTGGTTCTTTGATTGTCACTTTAAAGGAGACCCTGTTATGCCAGGTTGTCTTGGCTTGGATGCTATGTGGCAACTAGTTGGTTTTTATCTTGGCTGGCTTGGTAACCCAGGTAAAGGGAGAGCTTTAGGAGTAAGTACAGTAAAATTCACTGGTGAAGTTTTACAAAATGTTAAAAATGTAAGATATGAAATTGATATGAAAAAAATTATGGCACCAGGTGGAACAACAGTTGGTCTTGCAAATGGTTTAGTGTTTGCAGATGACAAAAAAATATATTCAGCAGAAAGTTTAAAAGTGGGATTATTTAAATAATGAGAAGAGTGGTAGTTACAGGCTTAGGAGTTGTTTCTTGTTTAGGCAATAATCAAGAAGAAGTTTATCAGTCTCTTTTAAATTCAAAATCTGGAATATCTTTTTGTGAAGAGTACAAAGAACACAATTTAAGAAGTCATATTCACGGCAAACCAAATATTAAACTTGAAGATCATGTTGATAGAAAAACTATCAGATTTATGGGCTCTGGATCTGCATATAATTACATTGCAATGAAAGAAGCTATTAAGGATTCAGGATTAGAAGATAAAGATGTAAGTAATTTCAAAACTGGAATAGTTATGGGTTCTGGTGGTCCTTCAATTGAAAATGTAGTTTTGTCTGTTGATAAGACTAGAGCTAAGACGCCTAAATTAATGGGACCATTTATTGTTCCAAGAACTATGGCTAGTACATCTTCAGCAACTCTTGCTGTACCTTTTAAAATTAAAGGTGTTAATTATACGATGAGTTCTGCATGTGCAACTAGTGGACACTGCATCGGCCATGCAAGCGAACTAATTCAAATGGGGAAACAGGACGTTGTATTTGCAGGTGGTAGTGAAGAATTACACTGGGCCATGACTGCAATGTTTGATGCAATGACTGCTTTGTCTTCTAAATACAATGATGCGCCTGAAACTGCTTCTAGAGCTTATGATAAAACTAGAGATGGTTTTGTAATAGCAGGTGGTGGTGGAGTTTTAGTGCTTGAGGAGTATGAGCATGCAAAAGCAAGAGGTGCAAACATATATGCTGAATTAACAGGCTATGGCGCGACTTCTGACGGGTACGATATGGTAGCTCCATCAGGTGAAGGTGCTGTTAGATGCATGAAGATGGCTTTAGCAACTGCTAAAAACAAAATGGATTACTTAAACACTCATGGAACATCAACTCCAGTAGGAGACATAACAGAGCTTAGAGGTGTTGGTGAAGCGTTTGGTGCTGAGATACCAAAAATTAGCTCTACTAAATCTCTTTCAGGTCATCCACTGGGTGCTGCTTCAGTTCATGAGGCCATCTATAGTTTAATCATGATGAAAAATAGTTTCATCACAGCTTCAGCTAATATCAATGACATGGATGATGAAGCTAAAAAATTTCCAATTGTTACTAAAACTGAAACAGATGTTAAATTAAACTCTGTTATGTCTAACAGCTTTGGTTTTGGTGGAACAAATGCAACTTTAATTTTTGAAAAGGTCTAAATGAGTTTAATGAAAGGTAAAAGAGGATTGATCATGGGTGTTGCCAATGAAAGATCTATCGCTTGGGGTATTTCACAAAAACTTGCAGAAGCTGGAGCAGAACTTGCATTCACTTATCTTGGTGATGCATTAAAGAAAAGAGTAATCCCTTTAGCAGAAAAATTAAATTCAAAAGCTACATTTAGTTGTGATGTTGAGAATAAAGAAGAGGTAATAAAACTTTTTGAAGATATTAAATCTGAATGGGGACAAATTGATTTTGTAGTTCACGCAGTTGCTTTTTCAGACAAATCAGAATTATCAGGTGAATATCTAAATACAACTAGAGAAAATTTTTTAAGAAGTATGTTAATTTCATGTTTTTCATTTACAGAAGTTGCGAAAGAAGCATCTAAAATAATGAAAGAAGGTGGAAGCATGTTAACTTTAACTTACGAATCTACTAAGGCTATTCCAAATTATAACGTAATGGGTGTTTGTAAATCAGCTCTTGAAGCAAGTGTTAAGTACCTTGCGAGAGACCTTGGTGCTAAAGGCATGAGAGTGAATGCTATAAGTGCTGGACCTATTAAAACCTTGGCAGCTTCCGCTATTGGAGATGCAAAATTCTTATATAAGTGGAATGAAGACCATTCTTTTTTAAAAAGAAACGTAGATATCCACGATGTTGGAAATTCAGCATTATACTTACTAAGCGATCTTGCGAACGGTGTTACTGGTGAGATTCACTACGTAGATGCTGGATATAACAAGGTTGGGATGCCAGATCCTAAGAATATTACCTAAAATATAGTTAAATTTAGTTAAAAGTATTGGGTACAATTTTTTAGGCTTAACAATTTATATTTAAAAAAAACAAAACATACGCTAAGATTTTGAATGATTTTTGTAAAAAATCTTGCCTCTGTTTCTAATCAAGAATGGTCAACAACTGAAAAATATCCTGGGGTTAGATGGAAATTTTTAATTGATGCAGATTTTGATGGTAGTTCTGGTCTGTCCCTTGGTTTTGCAGAAATAGAACCTGGTGGCAATTTAACCCTTCATTATCACTTACCTGCAGAATTATATGTCGTTACCAATGGTACAGGAGTATTAAATAAATCTGGTGAACTTGAGACAATTAAAAAAGGTGATGTAGTTTATATAGCTGGAAATATAGAGCACGCCTTAAAAAATAATGGGAAAGAAACTTTAAAATTTTATTGGATTTTTCCAACTGATCGTTTTTCAGAAGTAGAATATTTTCCCTCAATACAGAACAGTGCGTAGGGGTTTTAATAAAAGCCCGATAAAAAAAACCCCCAGAACTTTCATTCCAGGGGTTTAGAATTTTAATTTAAAGTATTATTCAGCAGCTTGTTTCATAGAAAGTTTAACTTTACCTCTGTCAAAACCAATCACTTTAACTTTTACTTCGTCACCTTCTTTGACAACATCAGTAACTTTTTCTACTCTTTTAGCAGCAAGTTCTGAAATGTGAACAAGACCATCTTGTTTACCTAAGAAATTAACAAATGCACCAAACTCCATAATTTTCATTACTTTACCTGAATAAATTTTATTTAGTTCAGCTTTAGCTGTGATGTCCTTAATCATTTGCATAGCGATGTTTCTAGACTCTTCATCCGGAGCAGCAACAGTTACTACACCTTCATCATTCACATCAACTTTAGCACCTGATTTTTCAACAATCTCTCTAATTGTTGCTCCACCTTTTCCAATAACAGCTGCAATATCTTTTTTATCAACAGTAACTTGTTCCATTTTTGGAGTGTGTTCACCAACATCAGCTCTTGATTCACTTAATGCTTTATTCATTTCACCTAAGATATGAACTCTTCCATCTTTAGCTTGTTTTAAAGCCTGCTCCATGATTTCAAAAGTAATACCTGTAATTTTGATATCCATTTGAAGTGAAGTAATTCCATTTTTAGTTCCAGCAACTTTAAAGTCCATGTCTCCAAGATGATCTTCATCACCTAAAATATCTGATAAGACACTAAAATCATCGCCTTCTTTAATTAAACCCATTGCAATACCTGCAACTGGTTCTTTAATCGGCACACCAGCATCCATTAGGGCAAGAGATGCACCACAAACACTCGCCATTGAAGAAGAACCGTTAGATTCTGTTATCTCTGACACTATTCTAAAAGTGTAAGGGAACTCTTCTTTCGCAGGTAATGAAGAATTAATTGCTCTCCATGCTAATTTTCCATGACCAACTTCACGTCTTCCTGTTCCAATTCTTCCAGTTTCACCAACTGAAAAAGGAGGAAAGTTATAATGAAGCATAAATCTTTCTCTGGATTGTCCGTCTAGACTTTCTATTCTCTGTTCATCATCAGAAGTACCTAGGGTAGTCACAACAATTGCTTGTGTTTCACCTCTTGTAAACAATGCTGAACCATGAGTTCTTGGTAAAACACCAACTTCACACTCAATAGCCCTTACATCAGCTAAACCTCTACCATCAATTCTTTTTTTGTTTTTAAGAATATCAGTTCTAACAATTTTCTTTTCAAGGTTTTTTAATTCATCATTAACATTAAAATCAGAATAATTTTCGTTGTCTGCAAAAAGTTCCTTGGCTTTTTCAGAAATTTCTGAAATTTGATTTGATCTATCTTGCTTATCAATTGTTGCGAAAGCTTTTGTTAAATCAGCTGTAAAAGTTTCCTCAAGTTTTTGCTTAACTTCAGATAAATCTTTCTTTTCAACAGTCCATTCTGGCTTTCTACATTCTTTTGCAAGTTCCTCTATCATTTCGATAACTGGAACAAAACCTTCGTGACCAAATTTAACTGCATCTAACATTACTTCTTCTGTTAAGCCTGAAGTTTCTGACTCAACCATAAGCACAGCATCTTTAGTACCTGCTACAACTAAATCTAAAGTAGAGTTTTCTAATTCAGCTTTTGAAGGGTTAAGAATAAACTTACCGTCAACATAACCAACTCTTGAAGCACCTACAGGACCCATAAATGGCATTCCTGAAATAGCTAAAGCAGCTGATGAAGCTGTAATTGCTAAGATATCTGGTTGGTTTTCTTTATCATATGAAATTACTGTTGGTAACAACTGAACCTCATTTTTAAATGCACCAGGAAACAAAGGTCTGATAGGTCTATCAATTAATCTTGAAATTAATTGTTCACTTTCAGTTGGTCTTGCTTCTCTTTTAAAAAATCCACCTGGAATTTTACCACCTGCATAATATTTTTCTTGGTAATTTACAGATAGTGGAAAATAATCCATATCTGGATTTACTTTTTTTGCTCCAACTACTGTTGCTAAAATAACTGTTTCACCACATGAAGCAATGATTGCTCCGTCTGCTTGTCTTGCTACTTTACCTGTTTCTAAGCTTATCTTCTTACCTGCAACTTCAATTTCCTTCTTATATACTTTGAACATCTATTTTCCGTTTCCTTCTATCTATTTTCTTAAATTTAATTGTGTTAATACATTTTTGTAAGAATCGAATTTATTTTTCTTTAAATATTCTAACAATTTTTTTCTTCTATTTACTGCTCTTAATAATCCAACTGAAGAGTGTTTATCTTTTTTGAATTGTTTAATGTGTGCTGAAAGAGTCTCAATTTTTCCTGTTAATAATGCAATTTGTACTTCTGAAGAACCAGTGTCCTTCTCGTGCATTTTTAATTCTTCTGCTTTTTTCGTCATACTATTTATTTTCCTATTTATTTGTTTGTTTTATTAAGTTTTCTATTTTTTCTGCGTACTCAAAAGAGTCGTCTTTAGCAAAAAGTATTTTTGGTAAATATTTCATAATTATTTTTTTAGATAAAACTTTTCTAATCAAGAAAGAGTATTCTCTCAATTTTTTAACAACCAGCTCTGTATCTTTACCGCCTAGTGGTAATACGTAAGCTTTAGCAATTTTAAGGTCTTGACTCATTTTTACCTCAGTGACCGTTATAGTATTAGTTTCTAAATTCGGGACCTTAGCTTCATTTCTGGCAAAAATCATGCCTAAAGATTGCCTAATCATCTCTCCAACACGCAATTGTCTCTGTGATACTGGTTTTCCTATTCTATCAGCCATTATACTGTTCTTTCCGTCGAAGTCGTACTATAAGCTTCTATTGTATCGTTTTTCTGGAAATCGATAAAGTCTTTAAGCGTTATTCCACATTCTTGACCATTACTAACCTGTTTTGCCTGATCTTTTTCTCTAAAAATAGTACTTATCTTACCAGTATAAATAATTGCTCCATCTCTTACTACTCTAGCGCTTGCGCCACTAGTTATTTCACCTTCGGTTACTTTTGAGCCTGCAACTTTTCCTGTACCCGAAACTTTGAAAATTTCTAGAATTTGAGCTGTACCAATAATTTTTTCCTGAACATCTGGAGCAAGAAGTCCTGACATTCTTAATTTAATATAATCTAAAACTTCATAAATAATATTATAAGAAGATATTATAATTTTTTCATTTTCTGCTAATTTTTTTGCTTCCTTGCTTGGCTTAACATTGAATGCAATTAGTGCAGCGTTAGATGCTTTTGCTAAAGTTACGTCTGTTTCTGTTACCATTCCGATATCAGATAAAATTATTTTAGGTTTTACTTCATCATGAGTAATTTGATTAATTGCACTTTTAATTGCCTCCGCAGATCCATGAACATCTGACTTTACAATAATATTTAATTCTGCAGCTGACTTATCCGCAAAAGCTGAATCTTGAGTTGCAAAGTTTAGAGGGTTTCCGCCAGTTTTAGTTTCTTCTGCTCTATTCTCGCTCAATGTTTTGGCCTCTTTTTCAGAATTCAAAACAATAAAATCATCTCCTGATTTTGCTGCACCATTAATTCCAAGAATTTCAACTGGCATTGATGGTGGTGCTTCATTAACGTTTTCTCCTTTATCATTAATTAAAGCTCTTACTTTTCCCCATTTCAATCCACTAACAAAAAAATCACCTTTTTTAATTGTTCCAGATGTAACCACAACTGTTGCAACCGCTCCTCTACCAATATCAATTTTAGATTCTAAAACAATTCCTGTTGCTTTAGATTCAAAGTCAGTTTTTAAGTCTAAAATTTCTGCTTGAAGAACAATCGACTCTACCAACTTATCTAAATTCTTTTTATTTTTTGCAGAAATTTCAACCATCAAAGTATCTCCTGATAAATCTTCTGCAATAAGTTCATATTCTAAAAGCTGGTTCTTTATTTTTTGTGGGTCTGCTTCTGGTAGATCACACTTATTAATTGCCACAACTATTGGAACGTTCGCAGCTTTTGCATGTTTTATAGATTCAATTGTTTGGGGTTTAACACCATCATCTGCAGCAACTACTAATACCACAACGTCTGTCAATTTTGATCCTCTTGCTCTCATTTCTGTAAATGCAGCATGACCTGGTGTATCAATAAAAGTTAGTTTATTAGATTCGTGCTGTATTTGATAAGCACCAATATGTTGTGTTATTCCACCAAATTCACCAGAAACAACATTTGCACTTCTTAAAACATCTAATACCGAAGTCTTTCCATGATCAACATGACCCATCACAGTTACGATCGGTGGTCTATTCTTTAAATTTTCAGATCTAGTTTCTTTTATTTTTTGAATAATTTCTTCTGCTTTTGCCTCTCTAATTGGATTATGACCAAATTCTTTTACCAAATATTCAGCAGTATCTGCTGCTAATGTTTGATTGATAGTAACCGTAACTCCCATTCCAAATAAATGTTTGATTACATTATTTGATTGCTCGGCCATTCTGTTAGATAGCTCTCTGACTGTTATTGCTTCAGGAATATTTACATCTCTTTTTACAGGCTTCAAACTTTCTTGAATTTCTTCTTTAGTAAGTTCTCTGTTTTCTTTTAATTTTGCTCTTTTAAGCGAAGCCATACTTCTTGATCTTGCTTCAATCTCATCACTTAATGCTCTTGATACCGTTAATTTTAATTCTCTTTTTTTAGTTTCGGGTTTACCTGTATCTCCTTTGAGTCTTCTAGTTGCTCTTTGTTCAGCTAACTTACGTTTTTCATAATCATTAGTTATTGGAGACGATGGTTTAGGAACTGATGTAGTTCTAGGGGGAAAGCTACTTGCAGTGGTTACTGCTGGTTTTGACCTTACACTAGCAGGTCTAGTAACATTACCTCTAGGGGCAAATTTGCTAGTTTTTTTTTCAATTACAACGGAATTTTTACTTTGAGTTTTTGCTAACTCTATATTCTCTATCGATTTCTTGGCTATGCCAGAAAGTGTTAATTTTGTTTTTTTGTTTTCCATATTTCATTACTCAATCTTTGTAAATTATGTTTCTTGCAGACATAATTAATTCATCTGCTTCTGTTTTTGATAAAGCAAAATCTTCAAGGTATCCTTGAATCTTAATTCTTTCACCTTTTACAACATCATAACCACCTGTTAATTCATCAGAGGCAAGGTCTGCAAAATCTTCTAGTTTTAAAATCTTTTGCTCTCCTAAAGTAACTAACATTCCTGGCGTTAGTCCTTTGTGATTTATAAGATCATCTTGAAGTCCCAAATCTTTAATTCTTTGGGTGATGTCTTCTTGATCTTTTTGGTAAAACTCTTTTGCTCTTTCAATTAAAGCCTTAGCAGTATCTTCCTCAATACCTTCAATTTTCATTAAATTTTCTGGTGAGCTGTCTTTTATGTCTGAGATTGAAGAAAAACCTTCAGCGACAAGTAATTGTCCCAATGTTTCATCTAACTCTAAATTTTTAACAAAGTTTTCAGTTTTTTCTTTAAATTCAGATTGTCTTCTTTCTGAATCTTCAGCATCAGTCATTATATTAATTTCGTAATTTAATAATTTGGTAGCAAGTCTCACGTTTTGACCTCTACGACCAATTGCTTTACTTAAGTTTTCTTCAGTTAAAATTACATCTAATTTTTTTGCAATACTATCAACATTTACTCTTTGAACTTCAGCAGGTGATAATGCATTTGAAACTACTATTGCTGGATCTTCAGACCAATTAACAATATCAATTTTTTCACCTTGTAATTCGTTAACTACTGCTTGAACTCTTGATCCTCTCATTCCAACACAAGCTCCTACTGGATCTAATGAAGTATCAACCGCTTTAACACAAATTTTTGCTCTACTTCCTGGATCTCTTGCTGATGATTTTATTTCAATTAAACCATCATAGATTTCAGGAACCTCTTGAACAAATAATTTTTCCATAAATTTTGGATGTGCTCTTGATAAAAATATTTGTTGTCCTCTAGCTTCTCTTTTAACATCATAGCAATAAGCTTTAACTCTATCTCCAGCTTTAATATTTTCTCTAGGGATCATTTCATTTTTTTGAATAATTGCTTCAGTTCTACCCAAGTCAACTATCACATTTCCAAACTCTAGACGTTTAACAATTCCACTTAAAATTGAATCTTTTTTGTCTATGAAATCATTGTATTGTCTTTCACGCTCTGCTTCTCTTACATTAAAACTAATAACTTGTTTTGCTGTTTGTGCAGCTATTCTTCCAAAATCGAAAGAGGGAAGCGGTTGTAAAATTTCATCACCAATTTTTTTATCTTTATTTACTTCATTTAAAATGATTGCATCTTGAAGATTTATTTCTGTATTTGTATTTTCTGGTTTTTCTACAACAATTAATTTTCTGAAAATTCCTATATCACCACTTTCTCTGTCTATTAAAACTTTAATTTCATTATCCTGTCCAAATTTTGATTTGGCAGCTTTTGCAATTCCAGTTTCCATAGAATCAATAATTAATTCTTTATCTATAGATTTTTCTAAAGCAACAGCTTCAGCAATTCTTAATAATTCTAATTTATCTGATCTTCTGTTTAACATATTTTTATTTGCTCCAAAAAAAAATGGGCTAAAGCCCATTCTGTAATTTCAATAATGTAAGGGCAATATATAAAGATTTTTTTTTAATTCAATAGCAACTATTATAAAAAAACGTCTTTTTTATCAGTTTTTTCCCATGAAAATGAGCCGTTAGCTTCAGGCACTCTTCCAAAATGACCATAAGCTGCTGTTTTTTCATAAATAGGTTTATTTAAGCCTAGCATTTCTCTTATGCCTCTAGGACTTAAATCAAAATTTTCTGAAATCTTTTCTGTTACAAATTTATTTTTTTCTAAATCATTATCAAATAAATCTACATAAATTGATAAAGGTTTAGAAACTCCAATTGCGTACGCTAGTTGAATTAAACATCTTTCAGCAATGTTAGATGCAACGATATTTTTAGCAATATATCTTGCTGCATAAGCAGCTGATCTATCAACTTTAGTTGGATCTTTACCTGAAAAAGCTCCTCCACCATGAGGTGCTGCTCCACCATAAGTATCTACGATAATTTTTCTACCTGTTAAGCCACAATCCCCATCTGGACCACCAATTACAAAATTTCCAGTTGGATTTATATATAATTCATCTTCATTAAAATCTTTCAAAAATTTTTCTGGAATTGATTTTAATAAATAAGGTTTTAATAATTCTCTAACTTTAGCCTGATCTACATCTGCTGAGTGCTGTGAAGATATAACAACTGATTTCACTTTAGTTGGTTTTCCATCAACATACTCAAACGTAACTTGACTTTTTGAGTCTGGCTCAATATTTTTTAATTTACCAGATTTTCTATCTTCCGCCATTAATCTTAAAATTTTATGAGAATAATGAATTGGCGCAGGCATTAATTCTTCAGTTTCGTTACAAGCATAACCAAACATTATTCCTTGGTCACCCGCTCCTTCATCTTTATTACTTGATGAGTCCACACCCATAGCTATATCCGCAGATTGTGCGTGAAGGTGGCTTTCTATTTTTGTAGCCTCTCTCCAAGTAAAACCATCTTGATCGTACCCTATATCTTTAATGCATTCTCTTACTTTTTGAATAATATCTTCTTCTTTGATGCTCGGTCCCCTTACTTCACCAGCTAAAACAACTTTATTTGTAGTGGTTAAGGTTTCACATGCTACTCTTGAAAAAGGATCACCTGAAAGATAACTATCTACAACCATGTCAGAAATACGATCTGACACTTTATCTGGGTGTCCTTCAGAAACAGATTCGCTTGTAAATAAAAAATTTTTTAAATTACTCATGTATGATTTTCTTAAATGAAAAAAATAAAAAAATATATAATAAAATAAGTATAAAAAATATCTTATCCCCATAATTCATATAGAGTGTAGGTTTAAGGATTTTACTCTCTTTAAAATCAACATAACCAGTAGTGCCAAATTCAACTTTTTTTTCTATAATACCAATTGGATTAATAATGGCTGATATTCCATTATTTGCTGATCTAATTATATACTTTCCACTTTCAATTGATCTAAAGATACTGTGTGCAAAATGTTGTTTTGGACCAATAGAATTTCCAAACCACCCGTCTTCTGAAATATTAATTATATAATCAAAGTTTTTGTCTTTAAATAATCTATTTGAATAAATAATTTCATAACAAATTAAGGGAAGTAATCTTAGTTCTATCTTATCATTTTTTATTGAAAATGCTTTTTGATTCTCACCTTTTGAAAAAGATTGGTAATCATTGGTTACTGTTTTAAGTCCTATTAAACTAAGAACTGTTTCAAATGGGGTAAACTCTCCAAATGGCACTAAATTAATCTTGTTATAACTATGAATTAAATTCAATTTATTCGTAAAAACTGCCATTGAATTAAAAAATAAATTTTCACTATTTTTAGTCTTTATGCTGTTTAGACCCATAATAATTAAATCATCACTCGAAAAACTATTTGAAAATAACTCCTTATATATATCCATATCTCTTAAATAACTGTCTGGAATAATTCCTTCAGGCCATAAAAAAATCGTTGGTTCTTTTTTTTCTGGGCTACTCAAGGTAATTAGTTCATGAATAATCTTTAATTCATCCTGCTTTGAATAAAATCGATCTAAACTAATATTTGGTGATACAGCTCTTATTGTAAAATTATTTTTAATATCAGCTGTAGTATTAAATTGATTATATTTTAAATTACCAAAAACTAAAAAACCTACAGAAATTATTATAAAGAAAAAGCAGACAATAATTTCTTTTCTAGTTTTTCTTAAGATAAATACAGCTGGTACAGTAAACAAAGATATGCAAATTAAATTGAAAGAATAAGTCCCAATTACTGAAAGAATTTGAATAAAATAAATACTTTCTGAAAAACTAAAAGCAATTAAATTCCATGGAAAACCAGTAAGAATGGACCCTCTAATAAATTCAATAGATCCATATAAAATTGAAAAAATAAAAAATGCACTAGCAACATTTTTAGAATAAAATACAGAAAACAAATAAGTTATTAATCCATAAAATATTGCAAGAAAAGCAGGAAATAAAACTATAGCTATTGGTATTAAAAATTTAAAGCTCTCGTCAAAAGTTAAAGAAATTGCAATCCAATATAAGCTACATAAAAAATAACCAAAACCAAAAAACCATCCATATTTAAAGAAAGATTTACTCTCAGGGTTAGTTTTTTTTTCTGTAAAAAGAAAAATAAAGAATAATGAAAAAGTTAAAAAATTAATTATAAAATAATTATAAGGTGGCAAACTGTAAGAGCTAATAGCACCTAAAAAAAATACATATAATAAGTTAAAAAATTTTTTTTTAAGCAAGTTAAGCAACTTTTGTTTTAATGAATTTATAAATTAAATCTTCTTCTTTACTCATTTTTTTAAAGTCTTTTAGTTTTATGTGGTCGTGTCCTAATAAATGAAGAAATCCATGAATAAAAATTTTAACAACTTTTTGTTTAAACTCTAAAATGCTTATATTTTTTGGTTTATTCATAAACTCATAGCTAATTACTATATCGCCAAGATATTTTGATTTTTTTAGGTTAAATTTTTTCTCAAATGGAAATGATAATACATCTGTAGGTTTATTTTTATTTCTAAAATCTTTATTTAGCTTTTTAATATTCTTATTATTTGAAAGTAAAATTGTTAGATTTATTTTTTTACCTATAAATTTATATTTTTTTGGAAAAAATTTTAGAATAGAATTAAAAAAAGTGTTATTTTTCTTAATTTTTTTGCTCCAGAGAGTGCACTCCGAAACCACATCAATTTTAATCATTTTTCTTGATCAGTATAAGCTTTTACGATCTTAGATACCAAAGGATGTCTCACTACATCTGAATGATCAAAATCTACAACTGAAATTTCTTTTAAGTGTCCAAGTAATTTCTTAGATCTGCTTAGGCCTGACATGTTTTTATTTGGTAAGTCTATTTGAGAAGGATCACCATTTATAACAATTTTTGAATTCTCACCAATACGAGTTAGAAACATTTTAATTTGAGTATCAGTTGCATTTTGGGCTTCATCTAAAATTGCAAAAGAATTTTTTAAAGTTCTTCCTCTCATGAAAGCAAGGGGTGCTATTTCAATATCACCAATTTCTATCATTCTCTGTATTTTTTCAAAATCAAATAAATCATAGAGAGAATCATACAAGGGTCTTAAATAAGGATCCACTTTCTCTTTCATATCTCCTGGTAAAAAACCAAGTCTTTCACCAGCTTCTACTGCAGGTCTTGATAAAATAATTCTTTCAATCTTTTTATCAAGCAACATAGTTAATCCAACTGCTACTGCTAAAAAGGTTTTACCCGTTCCAGCAGGGCCTGCTGAAATAACGATATCACTTTGTCTTAAAGCTCTAACATATTCTTTTTGCCTCTCAGATCTAGGTATAACAGATTTTTTTGGTGTTTTAATTATGTCAGAAACATTTTGATTTTTTACTTTTTCTTCAATCATAAATTTATCTATAGAAGAGATTATATCTTTTTTCTCAATACTGCCATTATTAATAAATTGATTTGCAAGAAATTGAATAGCATTTTTTGTTATTTCGTTTTGTTCTGGGGTTGATTTTATTAAAATAGAATTTCCTCTTGAATAAAGACTTGTATTGGTAATTTTTTCGAGTTCTTTTAAATTTTCATTAAACTCACCAACAACTCCCATTAATAAATCATTATCATGAAAGATAACGCTTAAAGAATTATTATCAGAATATACAAATTTTAATGATGAATTGATTTTTTTTGAAACAGTATTATTCAATTTTAAGCTACCTTTTTTTTAGAGTTTTCAGTTAATTTTCCAAAAAGGCTATTTTGATTGCTGCTTGTTATCTCGACTTGCACAATTTTTCCAATATTCTCTATGTTGCCATCAAAAATTACTGATGTCATATATTCTGTTCTGCCAAACAACTTGATCCCATCTTTCATTTTATTTTCTACTAGAACATTTAAAATTTTATTTTCAAGAGATTTATTTTTTTGTATTTGGCTATTAAATAATTTCTCTTGAATTATTTCTAATCTTTGCTTGGATTTTTTGTGATCAACTAGTTTTAAATCTGCTGCAACAGTTCCAGGTCTTGGGCTAAAAATAAATGAATATGAATTAATAAATTTTATTTTTTCTATCAATTCCATTGTCATTTTAAAATCTTGTTCATCTTCTTCTGGGTATCCAATAATAAAATCACTGGAAAACTCAATTTTTGGGTTAATTTTCTTAAGTTTTTCATAAATCAGAACATATTCTTCAATGGTATGCTTTCTGTTCATAAGATTTAAAATTTTATTTGATCCACTTTGCACTGGTAAATGTACTAGGGGCATCAGTTTAGATGAAGTCTTATAAACGTTAATCAAGTCATCCGTCATGTCCTTAGGGTGAGATGTTGTGTATCGGATTCTTTCAAGTTTATCAAAGCTATCAAGTTTAATTAACAAGTCTGATAGTCTGTACTCTTTACCTTCATCGTCATAACTGTATGCGTTTACATTTTGACCTAGTAAGATAATTTCTTTTGCACCACTTTGAATTAATTCTTTTGCTTCATTTATGATTTGATCAAAAGGTCTGGAATATTCTGGTCCTCGGGTATAAGGCACTACACAAAAATGACAGAATTTATCACAACCCTCTTGAATTGTTAAAAATGAAGAAACTTTACTGTCTTTATTTTTAATCTGACTTAAATAATTGAATTTAGAAATTGTATCAAATTCTGTTTCTTCCTCTTTTTTTTTATTTTTTGAATGATTTAATATTGTCTCATTTATTTTATGGTAGGACTGTGGGCCAATAACAATGTCAATATAAGGTTCTCTTTTTAACATTTCTTGATTTTCAGCTTGAGCAACACAACCAGCAACAATTACAATTGGTTTTTTTTTCTCTCTAAAAATTTTTTTAACTCTTCCTATTTCATGATAAACTTTTTCTTTTGCTTTATCACGAATATGACAGGTGTTTAAAAGATAGCAATTTGCATCTTCATATTTTTCAGTTTTTTCGAAACCGATTTTTTTTACAGTATCAAATATACGATTTGAGTCATATTCATTCATTTGACAGCCAAAAGTTTTAATAAAAATTTTTTTTAACATTATGTTAGGATTTTTTTTTAACCCCATATAATTCTAATTTATGATCGACTAATCTATATCCATATTTATCAGCAATTTTTTCTTGTAATTTCTCTATCTCTTCATCAACAAATTCTATAATTTCTCCTGATTTAATATCAATTAAATGATCATGATGTCCCTCATTTAATTCCTCGTATCTAGCCTTACCCCCTTTAAAATCATGCTTTGCTAAAATTCCAGACTCCTCAAAAAGTTTTACTGTTCTATATACTGTGGCAATACTTATTTTTGGATCAATCTTTGAAACTCTATTATAAAGCTCATCTACGTCTGGATGATCGTTCGACTCTGACATTACTTTTGCAATAATTTTTCTTTGATCTGTAAGTTTAACTCCTTTAGCTAAACATTTTTGTTCAATATTTTCTGACATTTTTTAATTTTAACTTAAATAAATAGGATTAATCAAATTCTTTTTAATTTTAAATTTTTCACACAAACTAGGCACATCTTCATACTTAACTTCATCAAATCCTTTAAAATCTTCAAAACTAAAACAATAATAATTGATTTTTTTAGTTAGAAATAAAGCTTTAATCGTTGCTAACGAATTTCTAATTCCCGCAAAACTACCTGGTCCTCTATTAACATAAATAACATCAATTTGATCTAAAGAAGAAGAATTTACCATTAAAAAATCATTAATTAAGATCATTAATTTTTCAAAATTAATTTTACTATTTTCATAACTCCCAGTATAAATATTTTCACTAACTATGAGTGTTAAAAAAATTTTATCTCTTGTGGCATCTACTATTAAATTTTTCATTATAATAATGTTATTTGTCATCAATTCTAAAGCAGAAGAAAATAATATCAAATATTATTCTCAAGATAGTGGCATTCTTTCTTTAATGTACCATCGATTTGATGAAAATAAATATCCTTCAACAAATATACAAATGGATATTTTCAAAGAACAAATGTCTATAATAAATACATTAAATTACAAATTTTATGATCCACAACGTTTACAAAAAAAATTTGATACTCCAAAAAATAAAAAAGAAATACTCATTACTATAGATGATGCATTCTTATCTTTTTATAAAATTGCATGGCCATATTTAAAGAGAAAGAAAATTCCTTTTATTTTATTTGTTTCAACAGAAGCTGTAGGAAAAACTGGCTATATGAGTTGGGAACAAATACAAGAAATAGAGAAAGAATCATATGCTTACATTGGTAATCATTCACATTCTCATAATTACCTGGTTGATTTAGAAACAGAAAATTTTTTGTCCGATATTAATACTTCAATTAAAATTTTTAACCAGCACTTAGGTTATAATCCAACTTTTTTTTCATACCCATTTGGAGAATATAGTAAAACTATTAAAGATTTTATTTCCAAAAATTTTGATTTTGCTTTTGGTCAACATTCTGGCGTTATTGATATTAATAAAGATCGTCATGAATTACCTAGATTTCCAATTAATGAAAAATATGGTGACCTAGAAAGATTTAAATTTTTAATTAACCTTAGTCCACTTCAATACAAATCTTTAAAGCCTAAAGATAAATATATTACTGATAACAATCCACCAAACCTATCTGTCGAATTTTTTGAAAATCAAAAAAATATAGAAAATATTAATTGTTTTTCTGATGAAGGTAATGGATGGGATAAGTCAGATATAACTTTTGATAAAAATATTTTGAAACTAAACTTTAGAGAAAAATTTACATTCAGAAGAGGTAGGGTTAATTGTTCAGTTAATGATAATGGAATATGGAGATGGTTTGGTGTTCAATTTTCGGTGAACCAGGATTAAATTAAACTTTCTAAATCTTGGCTTGATGGCATCAACTTAGCATCATCAAAATCTTTTAAATCGTTTTGTCTAATAATTTGTTGTAAAATTTTAACATACTCTTTTCCTGTCTCTGCATATTTATCTAGGTATTCAGTAAGAATCATGCTGTCTAATTTTTTTCTTTTGTCTCTCAATTCAGCTCTTGCACTTCTAAAGTCTTTATAAGAAGAGTGTGTATTCAGATTTCTTTGATAAGCTTTTACAGATGCTTGTAAAACCTTAAATCTCATAACTTTATGAGTACTATCACTTTCTGCATCAGCTGGCTTTATTCCTCTTCCACTCCACGTCCATTGACCAAATAATGCATTTCCTTCTTGGGCAAATCTTGATGTTCCCCAGCCAGTTTCCTTTGCAGCCTGTGCAATAGCCATTGAAACAGGTATTTCATCCATTCTAATTTTCAATATAGATAAATCTTTATTTACCACTCCATATTGTTTGAATTTCATATTCAACCATATTTGCTCTGTTTTCGTATTTTTACTTTTATTTAGAATGCTAAAGAGCTTCATTCTATCCAGCTTAATACTATTATTTTCATCTATGACTAAAGGTAAAATTATCTGAATAAAAAGCTCTTTTCTTTTTTTAGTATTTTCTATTTTTACAATCTCTTTTGGTAATAAATCTAAGCTTATAGGTTTTACTAATTTATTTTTTCTAACATCCATTAAATTATAATTTGTTGATTTGAAAAGTTCTTGAATTGTTGCGGCACTTAATAGTACGGCATCTGATGGTTGCTCATCAAATGTTAAAATATCTTCATATAAAAACTTTTTATTCAAATTTTTATCTAGTTTTGTTGTTTTTTTTTCTAATAATTTTTTTAAATTATTTTTTGAATTATTTTCATAATCTTTAGAAAATATCATTTTTTCTTTTGAAAGATTAATAGCTAGTGGAGTTATAAAAAAAAATGATATAATTATCAAACTTGATAAAAAAGTTCTTGAAATGTTATTAAATCCACTATCTTGTATCTTAATTTTTTTTTTAACAATAAATCCTTTTTTATTTAAATATTTCTTTATTTCAAAAATTGAATATTTTTTTTTCATGCCTATATCGCAACCACTTCTTTTACTTCAGGTAAATAATGACATAAAAGATTCTGCACACCTTGCTTTAAAGTCATTGTTGAACTAGGACAACCAGAACAACTTCCCTGCAATTCTACCTTGACAATTCCATCTTTAAATTCTTTAAATTTAATATCACCACCATCTTTTGCAACAGCAGGTCTAATCTTTGATTCTAAAATACTTATAATTTGTTTTTCAATTTCAGTGCGTTCTTCTTTTTTTTCTCCAAGCAACCCATTGTCAATTACGAACTCTTTTCCTGTTGAATAAAAATCATTAATCAATGAAATAGCTATATGTTTAATGTCTTCCCAATTTACTTCTTCACTTTTATTTATAGATATGAAATCTTTTCCTAAAAATACGCCTGTCACTCCATTAATTGATAAAACATTTCTTACTAATTCATTATCAGTTTCTTCTTTTCTGGTTACTTCAAATGACCCATTATTGGATACCATCTTTCCAGGCAAAAACTTAAGTGAATTAGGGTTTGGTGTTACTTCGGTTTGAACAAACATGTATTTATATATAAAGATAAATGTCTAAATTTAAACCAATTAATCAATATATTTGATTAGAAACCTACTAATTCTTTCATTTCTTTCATTTTTTTTGAGGCAATTTTGTCTGCTTTATCAGATCCTTCTAATAAAACTGAATCTAGAAATTTTTGATCTTCTAATAACTTTTTAATTTCTCTTGAAATTGGCTCAATTCTTTCAATTAAAACCTCTGATAATTTTTCTTTAAATTCAGAAAAGTTTTTTCCATTGAATTCTGTTATAGATTTTTCTAAATTTTGGTTTTTTAAACTTGAATAAATTCCCAATAAATTTTCTGCTTCAGGTCTTTCTGCTAGATTATTAATTGCACCAGGCAAAGGTAATGGATCTGTTTTAGCTTTTTTTATTTTATTTATTATTTGATCTTTATCATCTGTAAGGTTAATTCTGCTTAAATCTGATGGATCTGACTTACTCATTTTTTTTATTCCATCTTTGAGGCTCATTATTCTAGAAAATTGTTTTTGAATTAACGGCTCTGGTACTTTCAAAAAATCTGTTGCATCAAAATCATTATTAAACTTTTGCGCAATGTCTCTACAAAGTTCCAGATGCTGTTTTTGATCATTTCCAACTGGAACATGAGTTGCATCATAAAGCAAAATGTCCGCAGCCATCAAGACTGGGTACGAATAAAGACCAATACTAGCTTTTTCTTTATCTTTTCCAGCTTTTTCTTTAAATTGTGTCATCCTATTAAGCCAACCCATTCTTGAAACACAACTTAAAATCCATGCTGCTTCTGAATGTGCTGAAACCATTGATTGGTTAAAGATTATGCTTTGCGCCGGATCAATTCCACACGCTATAAATATAGCTACAGTTTCTCTAATATTTTTTTTTAATTCTTTTGGATCTTGCTTAACTGTTATTGCATGAAGATCCACAACACAAAAAATACATTCATTTTCTTTTTCATTTTGGAGTTCTACAAAGTTCTTAATTGCACCAAGGTAGTTTCCTAAATGAAGGTTGCCTGTTGGTTGGACTCCTGAAAAAATTTTTTTACTCATGACTAGTAGTTTAAATTAATATCACTTCTTTTAAAAGCCTTGATTAAAATAGCAATTAAAAGGTAAAATATTAATCCCAATATAGCTGCACCAATTAGGTAAATAGCTTTAAAGCTTGCCTCGTAAAGCAACTTGTCGTTAAAAAAATAAATTACATATTTAAAGAATATTCCCATTAATACCGAGGCCAATAAAATTTTAATAAACCTATTTAAAAATACTAAATTGAAGCTGAATAAATCTTTTATTTTTAAAAAAATAAATAACAAAATAGCGTTAAACCAGGACGATATAGTGGTTGCTATTGGTATAATTATAAAACCAACTTCCTTGAAAAAAACCACACTAATAAACACGTTCAACAAAACAGAAGTTAAAGAAATATAAAAAGGTATCTTTGTATTATGTCGCGCGAAAAAAAATGCTGAAAAAATCTTAATAAGTGAAAATGCTGGTAATCCAATCGCAAAGTAGAATAAGGCTTTTGCTGAGTTCATAACGCTTAATTCATTGAAAGAACCATATCCAAATAAAGAAGATATAATTTCTTCAGAAGCTATAAGTAATGCTAGTGCTGCTGGAATACTTAAAAATAAACTTAGCTCCAGAGCTTTATTTTGAATCAAATTTATTTTATCTTTTTTATTACTCTTAACATGCTTGGAAAGTTGAGGGAGTATTACTGTTCCTATTGCAATACCTGCAATAGCAAGATTTATTTGATAAATTCTATCTGCATAATAAAGATAGGATACTGCACTAGCTTGGAAAGATGCAATAATTGTGCCTACTAAAATATTTATCTGGGTAACACCAGAAGAAAAAATACTAGGAAGTAATTTTTTGAAAAAAAGTTTCACTTTATTATCAATTTTAAATGACAAACTAATTTTAAGAGAAAGGTATTTTTTTACAAAAAAATATAAGAAAATAAGCTGTAAAATACCTGAGATAGTTACTGCATAAGATAGATAATATACTAATTCATCATTTAAGATTTTTCCAAAAAGCAATACTCCAATTAAAAGAATATTCAAAATTATAGGTGTAGCTGAAGCTACGGCAAATTTATTATGCGAATTTAAAATGGCAGAAAAAAAAGATGCTAAGCTAATAAATATTAAAAAAGGGAAAGTAATTCTTGTCAAAGTAATAGCTAATTCCATTTTTTGATAATCACCTTCAAAACCAGGTGCTATCAAAAATACAAAAAGTGGCATCATTATCTCAATAATAAGGACTAAAAAAAATAAACCTATTACAAGTAAAGTAAAAATATTATTTGCAAATTTTTGTGACTTTTTTTTATTTTCTATTAAAGATGAATAACTTGGCACAAATGCTGCATTAAATGTTCCTTCTGAAAATAATCTTCTAAATGTATTTGGTATCCTAAATGCTACAAAAAAGGCGTCTGCTAATGGTCCTGCACCAAGAAACATGGCTATCAATATATCTCTTAGGTAGCCCAATAATCTGCTTATTATTGTAAAAAAACTAAATGTGCCTGTTGACTTAATTAAGTTCATAAATCATATTAGTCTTAAATTTACCCCATTTGTATATCTAATTAACATAAATGAAAAAAACTAAAATAGACCATTATACTGATAAGGAAGCTTTAGATTTTCACTCTAGAAACAAACCTGGAAAAATTGAGATCAATTCTTCCAAGCCAATGACTACAAAGAGAGATTTGGCATTAGCTTACTCTCCAGGAGTTGCTGTGCCTGTTAGAGCAATTTCAGAAAATCCGGATGCTGCTTATGACTATACCTCAAAAGGAAATCTTGTAGCTGTTATTAGTAATGGGTCTGCAATTTTAGGTATGGGTGATTTAGGTGCTTTAGCCTCAAAACCTGTTATGGAAGGAAAAGCAGTTCTATTTAAAAGGTTTGCAGATATTGACTCAATTGATTTAGAAATTGATTCTAAAGATACTAATGAGATTATCAATAGTATAAAAAATTTTGCATGCAGTTTTGGTGGTATTAATTTAGAAGATATAGCTGCTCCAGATTGCTTTGTTATTGAAGATAAATTAAAAGAGATTTTAGATATCCCTGTTTTTCACGATGATCAGCATGGTACTGCAATTATTACGACTGCTGCTTTAATCAATGCCCTGGATATATCTAATAAATCAATAAAAGAAATTAAAGTAGTTGTGAATGGTGCTGGTGCATCAGCAATGGCTTGTACTAATTTATTTAAAAATAGTGGTGTACCTCAAAAGAATATAACAATGGTGGATAGATCTGGAGTAATCTATCGAGGCAGAGAAGGATTGAACCAATGGAAATCATCTCATGCTATTGAAACAAAACATAGGTCATTAGATGAAGCCATTGACGGTGCTGATGTTTTTTTAGGGCTTTCTGCAAAAGGTGCTCTTTCCAAAGATATGGTAAAAAAGATGGCAAAAAATCCTATAATTTTTGCTTGTGCTAACCCTGACCCAGAAATTACACCTGAGGAGATACAGGAAGTCAGAGATGATGCTATTATTGCTACTGGAAGATCAGATTATCCCAACCAAGTAAATAATCTAATTGGGTTTCCTTATGTGTTTAGAGGAGCTCTTGATGTCAGGGCAAAAACTATCAATGAAGAAATGAAAGTAGCTGCTGCAGATGCTATAGCAAAACTTACAAGAGAAGATGTTCCTGATGAAGTCGTGGCAGCAATGGGTGGTGATAGACCTCATTATGGAAAAGAATATATTATACCTTCAACATTCGATCCAAGATTAATAAGTGTAATACCTGCAGCTGTCGCAAAAGCTGCAATGGATAGTGGCGTTGCAAGAAAAGATATTGATGATTTTGAAATATATAAAGAACAACTAAAACAAAGACTTAATCCATCTCTTACAATTATGCAGGGTATTAATTCTTATATTAAAAAAAATCAGAAAAGAATTGTTTTTGCAGATGGTGAGGATAAAAATACTCTTAAAGCAGCAATCGCATTTAAAAATTCAAAATTAGGAATTCCAATTTTAGTTGGTAAAAAAGAAAAGATTAAAGAAACAATAAAAGAAATTGGTTACGACGATCATTTTGGTATTGAAATAATAAATTCTACAGATTCCGAAAAGCGAGAAAAATATGTAAATTATTTATTTAAAAAAATGCAAAGAGAACAGGGTCTTTTAGAGAGAGACTGCGATAGACTCGTAAGAAATGATAGAGTCATATGGGCATCTTGTATGGTTGCATGTGGTGATGCTGATGGTGCAGTTACTGGAAATACTAGAAGATTTGGAGCATCTTTAGATAAAATCACTCAAGTCATAAACCCAAGACCAGGCGAAATAATGTTTGGTTTAAATATGGTTGTTTCAAAGGGAAAAACTATTTTTGTTGGTGACACAAGTGTAAACGAATATCCAAGTTCTGAAGAGCTTGCAGAAATTGCTATATCTGCTGCGAGAGTAGTTAAACTATTTGGTTTCGTTCCAAAGGTTGCTTTTGTTTCTCACTCTACTTTTGGTCAACCTCTGACAAGTAGAACTAAACATATAAAAAGAGCTGTTGAAATTTTAAAAGATAAAAATGTAGATTTTGATTTTGATGGGGACATGCAGCCAGATGTCGCCCTAAACGAAGAGTACAAAGAACTATATCCTTTCTCAAGTATTGTGGGAAATGCAAATATATTAATAATGCCAGGCCAACACAGTGCTGCTATTTCTTATAAAATGATGAAAAGCTTAGGTGATACAAAAGTTATTGGTCCTCTATTAATTGGATTGGGTCAACCCATTGAAATAGCCCCTTTAAGATCATCTACTTCAGAAATCATAAATTTAGCGTCAGTTGCTGCCTACTCTGCTGATGTAATTGATTATAAAAAAAATTAATTTTTTTGAATTCTTAAATCTTCAACCAAGACAATACTTGAAATAACATCTTCTACATCGAGTATTTCTTTTGCTTCATTTATTACTTCTTTTCTTTCTTCTGTGGTTAAAGAAATCCCATAAATAAATATTTTTTTCTTGTAAGTATCAATTTGATAATTGGTTGCTTTAATTTTTTTGTTAAATATTAAAGCTGTACGAAGTTGAGATGTAATTAACAAATCTTTAGCTGATTGCTTGAAATTAAAATCTTCTTTTATTTTAATATCATTTTTAACTGATCTGGCACCTTTTGTCTCCCATGCTAATTTGGTAATCTGAAGTTTTTCTTCTGGATCATCTACTTTTCCAGTTACAAAAATTTTTCCATCCAAAACTTTTGTGCTTACACCTAATATATAGCTTTTGTCTCTTAGAGCTAATCGTGTTGCTAAATTTTTTTGCATTACTGAATCGTCTATTTGAGTACCTAAAGATCTTGGATCAAACGCAATACTAACTCCTGTTCCAAAAACCCCCTTAGAACTAATCCCAACACACCCTGTTAAGACTAAAAAAATCAAGCTTATTAAAAATATATTATTTTTCATTTTTTAATTTTAGACAATAATTATAAATTTCTTTTTTTGATACATTTGTGTTTTGACTTATTAGATCAGTAATATCTTTTATACTTAATTTTTTAATCATTTTTTGAATATTTTTTTTATCAGATTCTTTTAACGTTATCGATGAGTTTTTTTCTTTCACTTTTTCAGAAATAACGATGGTTAGCTCTCCTTTAGGGTCGGATTTAAATGGCTCAAGTATGTCCACATCTGTTCTGATATATTCTTCATAAAACTTAGTCATTTCTCTACAAATCAAAATTTTTCTGTTTGAAAAATAATATTTCAGATCTTTTATAGATCTATTAAATTTTCGTGGAGAAATAAAAAAAACAATACAGCCCTCTAAATTTGAAAGCTTTTCAAAATCTTCTTTTAATTTGGTATTTTTTTCTGGAAAAAACCCATAAAAAAAATATTTTTCACTAAATCCACTTATAGAAACTGCAGATGAAACTGCTGACGCACCTGGGATTGGAAAGATATCTATGTCATTACTAACACATTCGTTAACCAATATTGCTCCTGGATCTGAGATCGATGGAGTTCCAGCGTCAGAAATTAAAGAAACAATCGACCCTGATTTTAAGATATCAATAACTTTCAATAAATTTTTTTTTTCATTAAATTTATGGTTTGCAATAAGTTTTGATTTAATTTCGTACCGTTCTAGTAAATTTTTAGAAATACGCGTGTCTTCACAAAGTACATAATCTGATTTTTTTAATACCTCCAGGGCTCTTAAAGTGATGTCACTTAAGTTTCCAATAGGGGTGGCTACAATATAAAGACCATTTTTAACTTTATTATTTATGTTTTCAGTATGTAGAATCATCAAGTTATAATAGTTATAATAATAACATTAAAATGAACAAAATTATTAAAATTATATTTTTTTTAGCTTTTGCTTTTTCAGTAGCTCCAGGAACAGTTCTAGCAAATAACAAAATTAAAATTGGTCTTCTTGTACCATTAACTGGAAAGAACTCAGAAATAGGACAATCTATAATTAAGTCTACACGTCTAGCAATTAACACAATAAACAATGCATCAATTGAGATTATACCAAAAGACACACAATCAAATCCTGAGGTAACTTTAAGAGCAGCCAAAGAGTTAGCTAATTCAGGAATAAAAATTGTAATTGGTCCAGTTTTTAACGAAAGTCTAATTTACCTAGATGAGTTAAATGAACTAACATTCTTAGCCCTAACGAATAAAAATGATAATTTTTCTAAGAATATTATTAATGCTGGAATTAATGCAACTTCACAATTAAATGCAATTAAAAAATTTATGGAATTAAATGAAATAAAAAAAACAATCTTTCTTACCCCAGATGTAAGTTTTAGAAATGAAATTGAAAAAGCTATCTCTAATTCTAAAATAAAAATATTAGAAAACTATATTTATAATACCGATCCTACTAAACTTACCAAGCAAATTGAAAAAATTACACGTTATGAAATTAGAAAACAAAACCTTGAAGATGAAATAAATAGGCTGGAGAAATCAGAAAAAAACAATAAAGAACGTTTAATTGAAAGACTAAAAAAAAGAGATACCCTTGGTAGTGTAAAGTTTGACTCAGTGGTAATTTCTGATTTTGATGAAAGTTTAAAAAGTGTAACAACTTCATTGCTCTATACGGATATATCTCCTAAAGAAAAATATTTTATTACTCTCAATCAATGGTTTGATGAATCTCTTTTAAAAGAGATTAGTTTACAACCCTTGTATTTCCCTTCTGCAAATAAAGATAATTATGATGAATTTTCAAATGAATATTTTGAAAAATATAATCAATACCCCAATCAATTATCATTTCTAAGTTATGACTTGGTGGGGCTTGTTTATTATTTAATCC